>CACXEX010000055.1 GCA_902766775.1 uncultured Ruminococcus sp.
CATTTGTTTGTACAAACGGTTACAATGCTATGCTCGGGCATGATATGTTTTTTGACATTACAAACTGTCTGCACGAACGGGGGACGGCGATTCGCCGAAATGCAGATTGTAAAACAATTGCAATTTTAAGCTCGGGCATAATATGTTTTTGATATTACAAACTGTCTGCACGAACGGGGAGCGGTGGAACACCGACCAAATGGTATTTTTTCGCATTGACGATTACGAATGTTACGGAAATTGCAACGGCACAAAGTTCTGCAACGGGCAATGCCGCCCACACACCGTTGATGCCCATAAACATCGGCAAAATCAGCATTGCGGCACACTCGAAAACAAGCGTCCTTGCAACTGAAATCACGGCTGAAATCTTGCCGTTGTTGAGTGCGGTGAAAAGTCCCGATGCGAAAATATTCGTTCCGCACAACAGATAATTGATTGCAAAAATTCTGAATCCGCTGAGTGCAATCTGCTGAAGTTCCTCGTCACCTGCCGAGAAAATTCTGACAAGCGGTCCTGCAAAAATTTCAGATGCCGCAATCATTGCAACCGAAATTATCAGCGTGATTTTTATGCATAATTTAAACAGCTTTTGCAGTTTTTCGTGGTTTTGTGCACCGTAGTTAAAGCTGATAACAGGCGAAACTCCCGAAGTGAATCCGAACGAAACTGCCGTAAAAATAAAGTGAATGTACAGAATCGCACTTATCGCCGCAACACCTTTTGCACCTGCAAAGTGCATCATCTGAACATTGAAAAGCGCTGTTGTAATGGCTGTTGAAAGGTTTGTTACAGCCTCGGATGAGCCGTTTGCCATTGCAAAGAGAATTTCGCTGACTTTGAATTCAGGCTTGCCAAAGTGCAGAGTCTGCTTTTTGTTGAAAAAGAGCAAGAGCGGAATTGCACCCACAGCCATACCGATGGTTGTGCCGAGTCCTGCGCCGATTATTCCAAAGTTCCAAACCGCCATAAAAAGAATGTCAAGCACAATGTTTGTACAACCCGACAGTATCGAGAAAACAAGCATAATATGCGGTTTGTCGGCTGTTACAAGGTACGATTGATTGAGCATCTGCCAGCACATTACAAAACCGTACGGAATCATAACACTGCCGTAGTCAATGCAGTAGGGGAGAATCTTTTCGTTTGAACCAAACATCATATACATAGGTTCGGCAAAAATTGTGAACAGCACCGCAATAATAATTGAAATGACAGTTGCCGTAATTGCGACACCCGACATAAGTCGGTTTGCCTCCTCCTGTTTTCCTTCGCCCATTTTCTTTGCGATTATCGCATTTGAGCCTGTTGAAAACATTAAGCCCACAGCCATAAATACGAGCGTGAACGGATATACGATGTTGATTGCCGACAATGCGTCACTTCCGACGCAGTTCGCAACAACTATTCCGTCAACTACCGTGTAGAGTGACATAAAAACCATCATAAGAACTGTTGGCAGAGTGAATTTCAGAATTGTTCCCGCCTTAATTGGTTTTGCATAAATTGATGTTGCCATAAAATCTCCTTACCCTCAGATTTTTATTTTTTAGACCATTCAGACGATTGTATCATAACTTTGTCGCAATTACAACCGATTTGTCTTTTTTTGTAAAATATGCTATTATATACAGACTTAAAGGCAGAAAAAGGGGCGGTTTTATGTTTAAGGGCGCAGTTTTTGATATGGACGGTCTTATGATTGACAGCGAAAGGCTTGTTTATTCAATCTGGCAGGAAATGCTTGATGAGGACGGGCGAGAGTTCAATCTTGACATTTTCAAAAAGTCAATCGGACTTCGCAGTGAGGATTCCTACGAATATTACAAGTCGGTTTACGGCGATGATTTTGACTATCCTGCTTACAAGGCGGAATCGAGAATCCGCTATTTCAAGCGTATTGAAAAGAACGGTGTGCCTGTAAAGAAGGGCTTGTACGAAATTTTTGACTATTTAAAATCGGTTGGCTGTAAGATTTCGCTTGCAACCTCAACTTCGTCACAAACGGCTTTAAAGATTATGAAGAAAATCAATCTCTATGATAAATTTGACGCATTTGTGTGCGGTGATGATGTTAAAAACGGCAAACCCGATCCCGAGGTGTTTCTGATTGCCGCAAAGAAACTCGGACTTAGTCCGAAGGACTGCGTTGCGTTTGAGGACAGCATCAACGGAATAAAATCGGCACACTCCGCAGGTATGACCACGGTTATGGTTCCCGATTTGTTAGAGCCGACAGACGAAATTAAACCGATGATAGATTTTTTGTGTACAGATTTGAGCAAGGCGATAGAACGAATTTCAAATTGAAAATTGAAAATGGAAAGTGGAAAATTATGGTCGGGTAGCAAATTTGAAAAGTAAAAAAACATAATTATGCCCGACCGTAAAATCAAGTGTAATGATATGTTCTGGCATAATGTGTTTTTGTTATCATAAACTGTCTGCACGAACGGGAAATCCAAAATCGTTGGTTTTGATTTTAAAAAATCAACAACAAAATATCTTGACAAGAACAAGTAAATATAATAATTTTTTGTAAAAAACGAAACAAAAATGTATATCTGACTTTGAATTTCTTGTGTAAAACACTTTACAAATCGGTGTTTAAGTGATAAAATCTAAGATGATACAAAGTATCCGTATCGTTTGTTGATTTACGGTGCGTAATTAACGGGTATCGAAAATTTATGCGGCATCATTTCCTTTGCCGCTTTGATTAAAAAGGAGGACGATTCCATTGGCAAGAAAAATGAAAACTATGGATGGTAACAGCGCAGTAGCTCATGTTTCTTATGCGTTTACTGATGTTGCGGCTATCTATCCTATTACACCTTCTTCCGTAATGGCTGACCTTACCGACAAGTTCTCGGCACAGGGTGCAAAGAACCTTTTCGGCAGACAGGTTCAGGTAACGGAAATGCAGTCTGAGGGCGGCGCATCAGGTGCTGTTCACGGCTCACTCGCAGCAGGTGCTTTGACTACAACTTACACAGCATCACAGGGCCTGCTCCTTATGATTCCGAATATGTACAAGATGGCAGGCGAGCTCCTTCCGGGCGTTATTCATGTATCAGCCCGTGCGCTCACAAGCCACGCACTTTCTATTTTTGGTGACCACTCAGATATCTACGCTTGCCGTCAGACAGGTTATGCAATGCTTTGTTCAAACAACCCACAGGAATGTATGGACCTTGCTGCTGTTGCTCACCTTTCCGCAATTGAAGGCAGAGTTCCTTTCCTTCATTTCTTTGACGGTTTCAGAACTTCTCACGAAATTCAGAAGATTGAGGAGTGGGATTACGCAGACCTCGCCGATATGCTTAATTGGGATGCAGTTGAGGCTTTCCGTCGTCGTGCTCTTAACCCTGAGCATCCTGTAACAAGAGGTACTGCTCAGAA
>CACXEX010000056.1 GCA_902766775.1 uncultured Ruminococcus sp.
CGGATTTATGGGCGGATATGCAATTTACAATCACTGTGATGTGTTCGGTAACGCACAGACAGCAAATATGATTCACCTTGTCAGCAAGATTTTTACGGGTGATTTTGAGGGCGTTGTGTTTATCGTTATCGCTCTCCTGACATATATTCTCGGCAATATTTTCTATGTTGTTGCCGACCGTTTCATTAAGCTTGAAACCAAAACCGTCAGCCTTATTGCAAGTGCGGTTGCGCTTTTGATTATCGGAATTTTCCCGAATATCTCAAACAACTACCTTGCAATTTTGCCGATCCTGTTTGTAACTCCTGTTTTGTGGAACTCATTCAGAACAGCCGGAAGTTATGTTACATCTCCGATTTTCTCGACAAACAATCTCCGTGTTGCAACGGTTTCAACATTCACGGGAATTATTGACAAGGACAAGGATATGCAGAAAAAGGCTAAGTTCTACTGGCTTACGCTTGCAAGTTATCATATAGGTGTTGTCCTCGCCTGCGTACCGAGTGCTTTTATCGGTGTAAACAGCGTGTGGTTCGGCTTTGTAAGTGTCGCTCTTTCAACCGTTTCATATATGTGGCTCTGCGGTGTGTTTGACAGAGAAGAATCTTTTGCAACAGCCGAAAGCTTAGCTGCGCAGTCGGAAATAATTTAAAATAAAAAATTGACGGCGAATCGTCTTAGTCAATTTTAGAAGATGGTATAATAACGAAAATGCATCAGATACCCGAATAAGGTACTGATGCATTTTTCGTTTGTGTGAGCCCGTGCTCATAGATTTTCTTTAGCTGCCTTGTTTATAGTACATATGCTCATATGCTACTTATTTGTAATTGATTTTTTGAAAACTTACAAGCTTTGTTCCTTTTGATTGCAAAACCTAAAGGATTGACTAACTACCGCAAGAAAAACTCACTCTTTCAGCTTATTAAGCTTTTCAATATGTTTCATACGCTTGTAGCGGTAGAGAATATTCTCTGCCCATTCACGGTCTATTTTAATAAAGCCTTTAAGTTTTTTGTCCTTGTATGCAAGTGAATCGACAATTTTCTTAGATTTTACATAAATTTCAAGTCTTGCGGTCTGAACATACGGTGTATGCTTTTCACCTGTAAAATATGTAAAACCCATTGTGTTGCGTTCACGGTCGTACATAGAAAGGTATCCGTCGTGAATTTCAGCACCGTTAAGCTTTTTTGAAACCGTCTGGCTGATTGCAAGCTTGGTAAGTTCAACCGACATATCGTCAAGTCCTGATTCAAATATAAAAATTTTCTCTTTAAATGAATTGAATGTCGGAACAATTCGCTTGCTTATGTTGCGAAGATTGCTGTATTTTTCTTCAAGCTCCTTGTCGCAGAGCTGAAAATGATCAATTTTCGGAATGAAATATACCATAAAACGATTCTTCATATCATTGTAGAGAATCGGATATGTGAGCCTTGCGGAGTATCCGCATGACGGACATTTCCACGCGAAAAGCTCACCGTCAAGCGCCCTTCTGCGCACACCCTTTGTTACGGACGGGTTGATGCTGGTATAAACATCAGCCTTGCTCATTTCCCCGCACATTGGGCAGACGATTGCCTTTGTAATTTTCTTTTCAGGCATCCAAACCACCTCTTTAACACTCTATGAAACTAATTATAGCAATTGACCGTGATTTTAACAAGTAAATTTTAAAAAAATGTTGATTTTATCAAAAAAATCTGTCATAATAATGTAAATAGGTTAAATATTATTCGCCGCCGCAGAATATGTCACAGTGTTTATGCCAAGGCAATTTTTAAAGGAGAATTTACTATGACGATACTTGACAGTGTAAAAGGAACAGTAAATACAGCCGTTGATACAATTTCTTCGGTCGCTCAGACAATAGTTGAAAAGAACAGAACAAACGCAAAGCTCAACAGATTAAGACTTGTTATGAAGAGCGAAAGCGAGCTTATGAACAGAGCATATATTGCTCTCGGTAAAGCAATGTATGACAGTAAAAAGAAGGGCACAAAGGTTGACGATGCCGAGTGTGAAAAGCTCTTAAAGGTTATTGACAACTCAAAGGCTAAAATTGCAAAGGCAAGAGAGTGTTACAGAAAGATTGTTGATTGTTCAAACGATATTTTCTATGGCAACCCCGAGACCGCTCCAGAAGTAAAAGATGACGATATTGTTGACATAACAGTAGCTTGCTCAAATGAGAATGAGTACAAGTCTTCGCCTTTTAAGGAAGAAAAACCTTCAAAGGAAGAACCGACCGCAGAAAAGGCAGAAACTGTTCCCGAAAAAAAGGTAGAAGTTGCACCTGAAGAAAAGGCAGAGCCTGAACATATCACAAACATTTGTGACCTCAAGGCAGAGCTTGAGGCAAAGCGTGAAGAAGGTTTTGCACAGCCTTCCGATACGGATGAAGCCGATGACGGCGAAGCTCCTCACGGCGAACTTTTCTGATAAAATTAATATCTGAAGTCGAGAACCTGCCGATTACGGCAGGTTCTTCTGCATTTTGAGATACATTAAAATCGGAACGACTCTCTTTTTTGCCTACAAGGCAAGAAAAATCTGCAATAGATTATACATTATGCTACTTCTGTGTATTGAATTTTTGTTATAAAAATGGTAAAATTCATCAAAGGTGAAAATATTCCGAATTAGAATTATTTTCCTTGCAAAAAATACTATAATTAGTTAGATATGCACAATGAGATTACTATGTATTGATTTCGGAGGCACAAGTTGAAATTAGGATTGGATATTGGCTCAACAACAATAAAATGTGTTGTGCTTGACGACGAAAACAAATTAATATACAGCACATATGAAAGGCACTATTCCCAGATTACGGAAAAGATTGCCGAAATTCTTGCGCTTGTACGAACAAAGATTGACGGCGTTGAAAATGCTGCCGTAGCTCTTTCGGGTTCTGCCGGAATGGGTGTTGCCGAGGCTATTGGCATCGACTTCATTCAGGAGGTTTACGCAACAAGAGTTGCCGCTAATACTTTTATTCCCGGTACAGATGTTGTAATCGAACTCGGCGGTGAGGACGCAAAAATCTTGTTCCTCACAAACGGACTTGAAGTAAGAATGAACGGTACCTGCGCCGGCGGTACAGGTGCATTCATTGACCAGATGGCAACACTCCTCAATGTTAAGCTTGAGGATATGGACGAACTTGCAAAACAGCACGAAAAGACATACACAATCGCATCAAGATGCGGTGTTTTTGCAAAAACCGACATTCAGCCGCTCCTCAATCAGGGCGCAAGAAAGAGCGACATTGCAGAGAGTATTTTTAATGCGGTTGTGAGCCAGACTGTTGCAGGTCTTGCACAGGGCAGAGAAATTGAGGGTCAGATTGTATATCTCGGCGGTCCTCTCACATTTATGAGTGAACTTCGTAACTGCTTTGACCGCACACTCGGAACAAAGGGTATCTGCCCCGAAAATTCACTTTATTATGTTGCCTGCGGTGCGGCTTTGTGTGCTGAAAAGCCTATTGACTTTGACAAGGTTATCAGCGAGGTAAAGAATTACCGTGGCAGCGGTAACTTTGCTTTTAATAAACCGCTCTTCAATAACGAGGAAGAATACAAGGAGTTCTGCGACCGTCACGCAAAGGCTGATGTCAAGCAAAAAGAACTCAAGGGCTACACAGGCAAGGCATATATCGGTATGGACGCAGGTTCAACAACCGTAAAGGGCGTTGTCCTCAACGATGACGGCGAGCTGCTCTATTCAAAATATCTTCCGTCAAAGGGAAATCCCGTTGAGATTATGAAGGGATTCCTTGACGAGGTTTACAAAATCAATCCCGAAATAAATGTTGTTTCTTCTGCCGTAACAGGTTACGGTGAGGACATTATAAAGAACGCATTTGCGGTTGATTACGGTATTGTTGAAACAATTGCACACTTTACCGCCGCAAAATACTTTATGCCGGATGTTGAATTTATCATTGACATCGGCGGTCAGGATATCAAATGCTTTAAGATACATAACGGCGCAATTGATAACATCTTCCTTAACGAGGCTTGTTCATCGGGTTGCGGCAGCTTTTTACAGACATTTGCAAACGCTCTCGGCTATGAGATTGCCGACTTTGCAAAGCTCGGACTTTTTGCAAAGCGTCCTGTTGACCTCGGCTCACGCTGTACCGTATTTATGAATTCAAGCGTTAAGCAGGCTCAGAAAGACGGTGCGACAATTGAGGATATCTCCGCGGGTCTTTCTCTCAGTGTTGTAAAGAATGCACTTTACAAGGTTATCCGTGCATCAAGCCCCGATGAACTCGGCAAGCGTGTTGTAGTTCAGGGTGGTACTTTCCTTAATGATGCCGTTTTGCGTGCGTTTGAACAGGAGATGGGCGTTGAAGTTGTCCGTCCTAACATCGCAGGTCTTATGGGCGCTTACGGTGCGGCTCTTTATGCAAAGAAAAAGTCAAAGGGCGTTGGCAAGAGCACAATTTCCGACAAAAAGGCACTTGATGAATTTGTTCACGAAATCAAGGTTGCTAACTGCGGTATGTGCAGTAACAACTGCCGTCTTACAATAAATTCATTTGGCAAGGGCAGAAAGTTCATTGCAGGAAACCGTTGTGAAAGACCAATCACAAAGAAGGCTCCCGCAAACGATATGAATATGTATGCATACAAGCTCAAACTTATTGACTCCTATAAGCCTGTTGAGGGCATAAGAGGTAAGCTTGGAATGCCGATGGCTCTCAATATGTATGAGCTTTATCCGTTCTGGTACAGATTCTTTACAGAGCTTAAGTTTGAGGTGTTCCACTCACCGTATTCAACAAGAAAACTCTATCAGAGAGGCCAGCAGACAATTCCGAGTGATACTGTCTGCTTCCCTGCAAAGCTTGTTCACGGTCACATTCAGACGCTTATAGATATGGGTGCAGAAACAATTTTCTACCCCTGTCTTTCCTATAACTTTGACGAGCATCTCGGCGATAACCACTACAACTGTCCTGTTGTTGCCTACTATCCCGAGGTTATCAAGAACAATATGAAGGATATCCGCAAGGTGCACTTCATCAAGGAATACTTCGGTATTCATCGCCCGAACGATTTCCCGAAAAAAGCCTATGAAAGACTTTCGTTCCACTTCCCCGACCTCACCCTTAACGAGGTCAGAAATGCGGCTAAGCTTGCATATCAGGAACAGGAAAATTACAGAAAAAAGGTTATCGACAAGGGCAACGAGATTATTGCCAAGGCTGAAAAAGAGGGCAAAAAGATTTTTGTTCTTGCAGGCAGACCTTACCACATTGATCCCGAAATTAACCACGGAATCGACAGACTTATCTCAGGTTTTGATGTTGCAATCGTCAGCGAAGATGTTATCTCTCCGAGAGTTGAACACTTCCAGACCCATGTCCTCAACCAGTGGACATATCACGCAAGACTTTATGCGGCGGCAAAGTATGTTACAACAAGAAAGGATATGGAGCTTATTCAGCTTGTTTCCTTTGGTTGCGGTGTTGATGCGATTACAACCGATGAGGTAAGAGAGATTCTTGAAAGTAAAAACAAGATTTACACTCAGATTAAGATAGATGAAATTACAAACCTCGGAGCAGTTAAAATCCGAGTTCGCAGTTTGCTTGCTGCACTTGAAAACGATTGATGAAAGGAAATTCTGTTATGGCAGAGTTGAAGTATGACAAAAAAACAGGTCGTTTGCTGTTTACAAAGCAGATGAAAAAGGAATATACAATCCTTATGCCAAATATGGCGCCGATTCACTTTAAGATACTTGAAAAGGTGTTCAATTACTACGGCTATAAGTCTGATTTGCTCAACACAACAGGTCCCGAGATTGCACAGACAGGCCTTAAATATGTTCACAACGATACCTGTTATCCGGCTTTGCTGGTTATAGGTCAGTTCATCAACGCTCTGCAGAGCGGAAAGTATGATGTTCACAAGGTTGCTCTGATGATTACTCAGACAGGCGGCGGATGTCGTGCATCTAACTATATTTTCCTTTTGAGAAAGGCTCTCAAAAAGGCAGGATTTGAGTCCGTTCCCGTAATTTCGCTTTCATTCGGTATGGAGCACAACAGTGGTTTTTCACTCACACTTCCGCTTATCCGCAGATTTGTCGGCGGTCTTGTATATGGCGATCAGCTTATGCTCCTTTCAAACCAAACAAAGCCTTATGAGGTGAACAAGGGCGAAAGTATGGCACTTGTTGATGAGTGGACGGATAAAATTTCCGATATGCTCATTCAGGGCAAGGGCTACACTCTTGAGGAAATTGACGAAACTCTTGATCAGATTACAAAGTCATTCACAAAAATTGAGCTGAATAAAGTGCCGAAAGTAAAGGTTGGCATTGTTGGCGAGATCTATGTAAAATATTCAAAAATGGCAAACAACGGCCTTGAGGACTTCCTTGCAGAGCAGGATTGCGAAGTTTGCGTACCGGGTCTTATGGGCTTTGCGTCATTCAAGGTTGACAACCGTATTGAGGACTACAAGATGTTCGGCGGCAGCAGACTTAAGTACAAGTTCTGTACAATGCTCCTTAACTATCTCACAAAACTTGAAGGACTTATGGTTGATGCGGCTGAGAAATACGGCTTTGTTCCGCCGCACAGATACGCTCATACAAAAGAGCTTGTAAAGGGTGTTATCGGTTACGGCAGCAAGATGGGCGAGGGTTGGTTGCTCACAGCCGAGATGATTGAACTTGCCGATACAGGTTACGAAAATATCGTCTGCACACAGCCTTTCGGTTGCCTTCCAAATCACATCAACGGTAAGGGCGCAATCAGAAAAATCAAAGAAATCAGACCGAATGCCAACATTGTTACAATCGACTATGACCCCGGTGCTCCAAAGGTAAATCAGGAGAACCGTATCAAGCTGATGCTTGCTGTCGGCAAAGAGGAGCTTAAGAAAAAGCTTGAGGCTGAAAAAAATGCCGAAAAAGCTGATTCAGCAGAAGAAAAGTAATTTAATATCAATGCTTATGAGTCATCGCAAAATTGCGGTGGCTCTTTTTGTTTTGCGGTAATATACGGCAGAAAAAATTAATACAATTTTACAGGGATTTTGAACAGAGCAAAGGAAAAAATAAATGTAAAATCAGGTGAAATTATGAAGAATCGACTTAAAATGTTTTTTCAAAGGCTTGCACGGTGGCTAAATGTGCGTGAAATGCAACAGCACAAGGTCAAGGCAGGCGTATATATAATTATAAGGCTCATACTTGTGTCGCTTTTGATTGTCAGTATATCAAACGGAAAATGGGAAAATGTTATGACTTGTGTGCTTACGCTCGCGCTTTTGATGCTGCCGTTGTTTATCGAACGAAAGTTATCGGTAGCGTTGCCGAGCGTGCTTGAAACAGTCGTTGTGCTGTTTGTGTTTGCGGCAAATGTTATGGGCGAACTCGGCGCGTTTTACGAAAAAATCCCGATATGGGATTCTTTGCTCCATGCCGTAAACGGATTTATCTGTGCAGGCGTCGGGTTTGGCTTGACCGATATTTTGAACCGCAGTAAACGAGTGAAAATGAGTCTTTCACCAATATTCGTGTGCCTGTTTTCGTTCTGCTTTTCAATGACAGTCGGTGTTGTGTGGGAGTTTTTTGAGTTTGGTGCGGATATGCTTTTTGAAAAAGATATGCAAAAGGATACCGTAATTACGGCAATACATTCGGGCTTGATTTCGGGCAAGCCAAATGTGATAATGCACATCAGAGATATAACATCAACCGTTGTAAACGGCGAAAATCTTGGCATTAACGGCTATCTTGACATCGGCTTGATTGACACAATGAAAGATTTGCTTGTAAATTTTGTCGGCGCAATAGTCTTTGACACCGCGGGTTGGTTTTATCTGAAAGGCAGAAGTGCAGGCTTTTTACGAAATTTTATACCCGTTAAGAAGTAGTATCCTTGTAACCGCCCCCACAATTAATCAATGATTTCATCGTATCAAAAAACACAAGGGCAGTCACGCTTATGTGACTGCCCTTTGTGTTTTGGTGGTATTCTTTTATTTATTTAAAATTACTTGTCTTCCTGAAGTGTGATTTCAATTTCACCGTTACCTGATGATGAATCATAATACTTAACCTTGATTTTATCACCGGGTTTGTGGGTTTCAAGAATTGCATAAACATCTGCAAAGCTTGTGACTGTCTGACCGTCAACCTCTGTGATGACATCACCCTGTTTAAGGTCTGTGCCGTCACACGGACCGCCGGATGTAATGCTCTGAACATAAATACCCTGCGGAATGTTGTAATTTGATGCTTGCTCGGAAGTTACTGCAATGCCCGAAATGCCGATTTTTACTCTGCCTTCAACATATCCGTTCTTTACAAGTGTGTCAACAATGTTCTTGACTGTCTGTGACGGAATTGCAAAGCCCATACCTTCGTATGTTTCGGAAACAATCTTTGAAGTTGTGATTCCGACAACCTGACCGTAGTAGTTTACAAGTGGGCCGCCTGAGTTGCCGGGGTTGATTGCGGCATCTGTCTGAATGTATTTTGTAAGGCTTGATGTTGAAAGTTTTCTGTCAAGCGCTGAGATAACACCTTTTGTTGTTGTGTTCTGATAGTCAAGACCGCCCGGGTTGCCGACTACGATAATGTCCTGACCTACTTCAAGCTGTGATGAATCGCCGAATGTTGCTGGGGTAAGTCCCTTTGCATCGTCCATTTTAAGAACTGCAATGTCGGTTCTTGAATCGTAACCTACAACGCCTGCCTTGTATTCTTTGCCGTCAGAAGTTACAACTCTGATTGCATAGGCTGTTTTGCTGTTGCCGATTACATGAGCGTTTGTGATAACATAGCCGTCCTGCGAGAAGATAATTCCGCTGCCCTGTGATGACGCTGTTGTTGTGTCAGCTTTGTCGGGAGCATCGTCTGAGTAACAGAGAATACCTACAACAGAATCCGAAACTTTTTCAGAGGCTTTTGCGGCTGTGTAGTTTTCGTTTGTTTTTGCATCTTTCGGATTGCTTTCGAGTTTCATACCCGAATAGTTCTTATTAGTCTTGTTGCTGTAATCCGACTCATCGTGCGTTTTGCCCTGTGAAGATGTGTCGGGAAGTGTTTCAAACGGTGTTGTGCTGTCCTCATCGGGAATTGTGAATGAATTGCCGTAATCACTGCGGCTGTGATTATCCGAGGTTTCTTTTAGACTCACTGAAAATGCATACACCATCATACCTACAAATCCGATTGCAAGGAGTGAACAGAGAACGATAATCAACGCAATGATTCCACCCTTTGTTTTCTTCTTAGGATATTGAGCATACATCTGTGGGTTGTACTGCTGATTATATTGCGGATTATATGTACCGTTTTGATTGCCGTAGGGCACCTGTCCGTACATATTCTGTTGTGAGCCCTGCTGATACGGTGGTACATTTTGATTGTACCCTGTATTATTCTGATACTGTCCATACTGCTGATTGTTTTGATTATACTGCGGATTCTGTCCGCTGTATGGATACTGACCGTAACCGTACTGCCACGGCTGTGCGTAAGTATTCGGGTTTTGGTTTTGGTCTTGATTTTGCTGATAAGGCGGAATATTTTCATTCGGATTTGTATTGTTTGGTCTGTTTGATGTATTGTCGCCAAAGACATAATCACCGTACGGCGTGCTGTCGTTCTGTGTCGGCTGAACGTTTTGAACCTGTTCTTCCTGTGTCTCGGGTTCGGAAACAGGATTTGTCGGTTCTGTGTTCATATTATCATTTTGTACAGGCTTTTCGGTGAACGGCTTTTGCGGTTCAAATCCACCCATATTGTTGTTGTCAAAATTGTCCATAAAAGTTACTCCTACATTTATTATGTTACCGTATGGGCGAACCGTGTTCGTCCGTACAGTATATGTTTTATTTATATCTACATTATACCTTTTCGCATAATCAAAATCAACCTTGTTGTGTTACGGGAGTGTGAGTTTATTTTGAAAGTTTAGTGATAATTGACTAAAACAGGACAAAATCAAAAATTTTTCGACTAATTGTTAAAATTTTCACTAAATCTTCTTTTTAGGTCTTTATATTTTCAAAAATATATTGTATAATAAACTTAAATCGGCAGGTGGGGACGCTTGTCTGCTGAAATTTTTTACAAAAGGAAGATTAAAATGCCATTAGTAAACGCTAAAGAAATGCTTACAAAAGCAAAGGCAGGCCACTATGCAGTTGGTCAGTTCAACATCAACAACCTTGAATGGACAAAATCAATTCTTTTAACAGCACAGGAACTTAACTCACCTGTTATCCTCGGTGTATCTGAGGGTGCCGGTAAATATATGTGCGGCTACAAAACAGTCGTTGGTATGGTAAACGGTATGCTCGAAGAACTCAATATCACAGTTCCGGTAGCACTCCACCTTGACCACGGTTCATACGAAGGCGCTAAGAAGTGCATCGAGGCTGGTTTCAGCTCAATTATGTTCGACGGTTCACACTATCCGATTGAAGAGAACATTGCAAAGACAAAGGAACTCGTTGCTACTTGTAACAAGCTTGGCCTTTCACTCGAGGCTGAAGTTGGCGCAATCGGCGGTGAAGAAGACGGTGTTGTAGGTATGGGCGAATGTGCAGATCCTAAGGAATGCAAAATGGTTGCAGACCTCGGCGTAACAATGCTCGCAGCAGGTATCGGTAACATTCACGGTAAGTATCCTGCAAACTGGAAGGGCCTCAGCTTTGAAACTCTCGATGCTATCCAGAAGCTCACAGGCGATATGCCACTCGTTCTCCACGGCGGTACAGGTATCCCTGCTGATATGATCAAGAAGGCTATCTCACTCGGCGTTTCAAAGATCAATGTTAACACAGAGTGCCAGCTCGCATTTGCAGCAGCTACAAGAAAGTA
>CACXEX010000057.1 GCA_902766775.1 uncultured Ruminococcus sp.
AACATTTCGATAACATATTTCACGGGCATTTCGACATTTTCAACCTGCTTTGACTTCGGGTTGTAATCGTTCCAGTATTCGTAATGGTGGCGGTTTCTGCCTTTGTGATGCATCCACGCCTGAGAGTAGCCGTACAGCTCTCTCTCCCTTTCGTTTGGACTTCTCGTACCCTGAAAGTACTTTGCACCCGGAATAAACTCCGTGGGCGAATACTTTGACAAATCGTGTCTTAGCCCCTGCCAAAGGATTCCTGCCCTTGCACAGTTGGCAATTACCTTGTGCCTGTGACGGGTTATTGTTCTGAAATGTTTAATCGGATGTGCCATAATAAATCACCATATAATTGTTAAATAGTCGTTTAATCAAAAAATATTTCTGACAGACATTTTACCACATTTTTCGCCAATTTAAAATAGCACTTGCAAGATTGTCGAAAAAAAGTTATAATATACAAAGGTTAAAATTTTGTAACCATTTTGTGTAAAAAATATTATCGTGATAATAAGGATAGTTAATTTATGAAAAAGAAGATTTTCCTTTTTTTCCTTTGTCTTGTCCTCATTGCAACTTGCATATTATGCGGAATAACGGGAATTTTCAGAAATGATTCTCAAAATTCTACAAAACCGCAAACGCCCGATACGGTGGCAACCGAAAATCCGACATTGCCGAGCACGGTTGATTCGCTCACATTAAAAGTCGGCGAAACACAGATTATTCAACTCTCGTCCAAAAGGGCTGAATCGGTAACAAAATGGACAAGCTCAAACAATAAAGTGGTAACCGTTGATGACGGCGGAAGAGTTGATGCTCTCAAAGAGGGCACGGCTTTGATTTCTGCAATTTTCAAAGACAAAACCAAGTCTGAATTTGAGGTAACGGTTGCTAAATCTGCCACAAAAAAGCAGCAGAACTACTCCACCTGCATAACGGCAAACCTTGACAAACTTAACCGGAACAAGCGTAACAAGGCGAAAAATCTGTATGCAATCAAGGTCAATCGCACAGCAAACTGCGTGACGGTTTACACATATGATGAAAAGGGCAAGTACACCATTCCCGTAAGGGCGATGATTTGCTCCACAGGTCTTTACAATTCGACAATCACGGGCGACTACACAATCGGAATCAAGTCCGAATGGCTTTTCCTCGTGGGCGATGTTTACGGAAGATACATCAGCGGAATTTCGGGCGATTATCTTTTCCACTCCGTCCCCTACTACTCGATGAGCGAAGAAGACTTGGAGCTTGAGGAGTTCAATAAGCTCGGTGAACAGGCCTCGCAGGGTTGTGTAAGGCTTGCGGTATCGGATGCAAAGTGGATTTATGACAACTGCCCCACAGGCACGGATGTAAGCATATATGACGATGCCGAAACGGCGGGACCGCTCGGAAAACCCGATGCAATCAAAATCACTGATTTCACCAACAAATGGGATCCGACAGACAGCAACAAAAAATGCCCGTATGCAAGTGCCGCTCCGACAATCAGCGGTGCTAACGATTACACAATTAAAAGCGGCGGCGAATTTTACGCCCTCGCAGGCGTAACAGCCGTTGACACCTGCGGCAACGATATCACTTCCGATATCCAAGTTGTCGGAAATGTAGTAACCACCCGCAAAGGCAAATACAAGGTGACATATTCAGTCACCGATGTGCTGAAAAGGACAACAAGCGTTACAATTACGGTGACGGTACAATAAACACGGTGTGCCACTGTTCTCCGAGCGGAGCTTTTAAATTGAAAGTGGAAAATTGAAAATGTAAAATGAATGTCGGCGGTGTGCCACCGCAGTCCTTTCGAGAAGATAGTTTAGATAAATGAATTGCATTGATGCCCGAATACGGCATTGATGCAATTTTTATTTTATATAAAAGTTGTTGATATACCGTAGGGGTAGCCTTGCGATCGCCGCCGGTGGCGGATAAAGGGAGCATAGCGCTGTCTGAAATAACGAGCAATAGGCAGTACATTTATGTACAACGCATTGCGACTATATTTCAGACGGGAGGTCATCGGACGCCCGCCTTAATGGGAATATTTGTTTTATGTGTATGTTTTGATTTTATGAAAATTGTGTATCCCAATGTAGGGGCGAACCGTGTTCGCCCGCATTGATGAAACTTTTGGTTTAATATAATATGTTTTGATTTTTTAAAAATATGTATCCTGTTTTGAACGCTTTGCGTTCAATCGTGTGCAATGCACACGAGCGGGAGAACACGGTTCTCCCCTATAAAATAACAGTTATTTTGTAACATTTATAAAATATATTTTCACACATAATTTGTGCCGTTGCTTGCGGGCGGATAATATCCGCCCCTACGGATTTGCACAAACGATAACCTTTTTTACGCTCGGGCATAATATTTTTTAACATTA
>CACXEX010000058.1 GCA_902766775.1 uncultured Ruminococcus sp.
ATTTCAAATATCGAAGACCACTCTGACCGTAAGGGTATGCACATTGAAATTGACATTAAGAGAGATGCGTCACCGCAGATTGTTCTCAACCAGCTGTTTTCATACACACAGCTTCAGACAACTTTCGGTGCAATTATGCTCTCAATCGTTGACGGCGAGCCTAAAATTCTTTCGCTTAAAGAAATGCTCCGGTGCTACATTGAATTTCAGGCTGAAGTTATTCGCCGCCGTACTGATTTTGACCTCAAAAAGGCTCGTGATAGAGCCCACATTCTTGAGGGCTTGAAGATTGCTCTTGACTTTATTGACGAGGTAATCAAAATTATCAGAAACAGCAAGGATACTGCAAGTGCAAAAGCAGGTCTTATGGAGCGTTTCGGTCTTGATGATGTTCAGGCTCAGGCTATCGTTCAAATGCGTCTTGGTCAGCTCACGAATATGGAGCAGACTAAGATTGAGGACGAAATTGCCGCACTCCACGCAAAGATTGAAGAATATCTCGAAATCCTTGCAAGCGAGTCAAGACAGCTTGAAATCGTAAAAGAAGAAATTATGCAGATTCGTAATAAATATGCCGATCCGAGAAGAACAGAAATTTGTGCTGTCAGCGGTGAGGTTGATATTGAGGATCTTATTCCGCAGGAAGAGTGCGTTCTCACGCTTACCCAGTTCGGTTATGTAAAGCGTCTTTCTGCCGATACTTACAAAATTCAGCGCAGAGGCGGCCGTGGTGTATCGGGTATGTCACGCCGTGAAGAAGATGTTGCGGCTGAAATGTTCGTAATCAACTCACACGATTATGTTCTGTTCTTTACCGATAAGGGCAGAGTTTATCGCCTTAAATGCTATGAAGTTCCCGAGGGCAGCCGCCAATCAAAGGGTGTTAACATTGCAAATCTTCTCCCGATTTCACCTGATGAAAAGGTAACTTCAATGATAAGAGTGCCTGAGTTTGACGAGGAGAAATACCTTGTTATGGTTACCCGTCAGGGCATTATCAAGCGTATTGAACTCAATGCATACAACACCTCAAGAAAGGGCGGTCTTATCGCTCTTGAACTCAACGAGGGTGACGAACTTGCGTGGGTAAGAATGACTGACGGCAATAGCCAGGTTATCATTGCCACCAAGAAAGGTATGGCTATCCGCTTTAACGAAACCGACATTCGTGCAATGGGCAGACAGGCTCGTGGTGTTAAGGCAATGGCTCTCAAAGAGGGCGACTGCGTAGTCGGAATGAGCGTTGTCCGTGAGGGCGGTCTTGTTCTCACAGTTTCCGAAACAGGTTACGGCAGACTTTCAAGTCCTGACGATTACCGTGTTCAGAGCCGTGGCGGTAAGGGCCTTACAAACTACCACACAGAAAAATACGGCGATGTTGCCGCTATCAAGGTGGTCAACCTTGACGATGATATTATCATTATTTCCGAAGAGGGTATCATCATCAGAATTGCTGCCGAGTCAATCCGTGTTTGCGCCCGTCCTTCAAAGGGTGTAACCGTGATGAAAGTAAGCGGTGACGACAAGGTTGTAACAATTGCCCGTGTTCCCCACATTGACGGCGAAGATGACGAATCTTCCGAGGGTGAAGAGAACGCAGAAAATTCCGAAAACGGTGAAACCGTAGAAACAGTTGCAGAGGAAGTTTCCGAAAATAACGAAGGTGAAACTTCTGAATCAACCGAAGAAAATACGGAAGAATAATTAATAAAAATAAGAAAACTCCACTTTTTTAAGTGGAGTTTTTGACACACGAAAATTTGGTGATTTGATGAAAAAATCTTTAGTTTTGATTGTAACGGCAATTCTTATGCTGTCGCTTTTCGGCTGTTCAGACAAGACAAAAGCCGATGTTTCGGGTGTTGTAGAAGCCCCCGATAAAATCTCGACTCTTGATGAGGCAAAGGTAACAGAGAATCCGAACATCCGCAAAAAAAGTGAAAATGTAAACGGAATGTGCTACGCAATCACGCTTGAAGAATTTACCCACAATTACAACGAAATGCTCAAAGAGGCGGGTAATCTTGATATGATTAACCCAAAGGGCTGGAAAATGCTCGGCAGTCCGCAGAACGACGCAAACGGTACGGAGTATCAGTATTATTACTACGATGCCGACAAAATCAACTTTACGGCCTCTGTTGAAACAAAGACGAATTACATTATGAATATCGGACTTGGCACAACAATGAGCAACTTCGTCTCAATTGAAAATGAGAAAAATAACAGCGATACAATCCTGATGAAAAGTGCCGTAATGGCTGCCGCAGTAAGCGGAATGGGCATTGATAAGGTCGATACAATTCAGGATATTTTCTACCGCACAACCTTTGAAAATACCAACGAATTATGGTACAACGGCAATGTCTATGCACTCAGCACCAATGAGGATAAGGCAGACAGCGAACGCAGTACAATGCTGTTCCGCACCTTCCCTATCTCCGATGAGGTAAAAGAAAACTGGGGTATTGACGAGTACGAAAGCTATGTAGCAAACGCAACCCAAACAACAACAAATGCAAGTTGAACGGCGAGCCGCTGTTCCTATTTGTGCAGATAGTTTATTTATAATAAAAATGTAAAATTATGATTGAAAAGACAATTTATAAAATGGATATTCTTCAATAACATTTGTTGACTAAAAAACACTTGAATTTAATGAAAGTATAAGCTATAATGAGGTAACGGTTTGGAACGCACCCGTACACAAAGGCTATTTGTGTACGGGTGTTTTTGCATTTCTAAGCTAAAAACAAGATTTACACAAAATAGCAGATATAGATAATAGGAGGACAAAATGAATAATCAAAGTGTTTTCAGAGATTTCTCAAAATATGTATCTCTGAATATTTTAGGACAAATGGCTTTTTCGTGTTATACTTTAGCAGACACATTTTTTGTATCAGCTAAACTTGGAACAAATGGCTTAACTGCACTTAATCTTGCCTTTCCAATTTTCTGTCTTATCAACGGAACCGGTCTTATGCTTGGTATGGGTGGTGGAACAAAATATTCCATAAACAGAAGCCGTAATGCAGAAAAACAGGCAAATAGTGTTTTTACAAATGCAATCTATCTTGTAGTTGTATTTGCTGCACTGTTTGTTTTTGCAGGATTATTCTTTTCTGAAAGTATTGCAAGACTTTTAGGAGCAGATGATACAGTATTTACAATGACAAATGTGTACCTTAAAGTTATGATGTTGTTTGCACCTGCTTTTTTGACAAATAACCTCTTGCAGTGTTTTGTGCGTAATGACGGAAAGCCATCGCTTTCTATGGCTGCAATGATTACAGGAAGTTTGTCAAATGTAGTGCTTGATTATATATTTATTTTTCCTTGTAATATGGGTATATTTGGTGCTATTTTTGCAACAGGTCTTGCTCCGATTATCAGCATTATTGTGTTGTCAACGTATTTCATAAAGAGAAAAAATAACTTTCATTTTATCAAGGCATATCCATGTATAAAGAATTTGTGTGGAATACTATCGAGCGGTGTTTCCCCATTTCTTACGGAAATCACATCGGGTATTGTTATGTTTTTATTTAACTACATTATTCTGCACATTGTTGGAAATGTGGGAGTTGCGGCGTTTGGCATTATTACAGTAATTTCTCTTGTGGTTGTTGCTGTATATACAGGTTTATCTCAAGGTGTTCAACCGATTATCAGTCAAAATTATGGAGCTGGAAATTCAAAAAATACTAAAACTATACTTAAATATGCAATGGTAACAATGTTGCTGCTATCAGGTATCATATATTCAATTATATATTTTGGTGCTCCTGTTTTAACTGCTATATTTAACAGTGAAGGAAATACGGAACTGTCAGTTTTTGCAATAAGAGGATTAAAATTATACTTTATTTCCTGTCCGTTTGTGGGATGTAATATTGTATTAGCTACTTATTTTATTTCAACAGAAAAGCCTATTTTTGCACAGATTATTTCTATGCTCAGAGGTTTTGTTATTTTGATTCCTATGGCATTTTTATTATCTTCTATTTTGAAAATGACATGTGTGTGGTGTGCATATCCGGTAACAGAAATTATTGTTTCAATCGTTGCTATACTTTTATTTTTAAGAAATAAACGCAACAGTTTGCAAGCCACGGAACTTTAATGTATATAGTGTATTGTGTCCGGCAATTTTTTAGATAAAAATGATTGTTAATATTTGGGAGTAAATTGTAAACTTTTCCTACGAGTAAGTAGAAGAAATGTTTCAGTAAATTAGAATATAGTGAAAAAACGGCATAGCAACTGCCACACCGCTTAACAAAATTAGTTATTAAATATAGAACCACCCGTAGTTGTACCTTTTAAAAGTGTATCACACCACGGGTGGTTTTCTTCGTTTATATCATTTACCAAGTTCAAGAACTACAAATTCTGCCGACATGGGCGGAATTGTGAGTATTCCGTTTTCAAGCTTTGAACCGAAAACTGTTTTGCCGTCTGCATATCCCGGAGGCATTTTTGCCTCAACTTCATTATCATAGAGGTTGAATGTGCAGAGAATTGCAGAATTTTCATCGTGACGGATATAAGAAATTCTTCTCTCTTCAGCAAGAACACCGATAAATTCGCCGTCCCACAATGCCGAGCAGCTTTTTCTCACATCGGCAAGTTTTTTGTGCCACTCAATGAGTTCCTTATTTTCCTTGCCCCACGGATAACAGCAACGGTTAAACGGGTCGCGGTAGCCCTCCATTCCTGCCTCATCGCCGTAATAAACACACGGGAATCCCGGAAGAGTAAACTGCATTGCACTTGCAACCTTGAGAAGCTTAACTCCAAGCTCTCTATGCTCGTCATCAAGTTTAGTGTTTGCCTGCCACTCTCTGTCTCTGCCGTCAAGCGGTTCACCTGCCATAACGGTGATTGCCCTTTCGGTATCGTGAGTTGAAAGTGAATTCATCAGCACTCTGAGCACAGGACGAGGATAGTTCTCAATAACGCTCATAATTTGGTCCATTGTATATTTTCCGTGCTGACCTTTGCAGAAGTTCAAAATTGCATCTCTGAACACATAGTTCATAACAGAGTCAAACTGTTCACCAAGCAAGAACTTTCTTCTTGCACCGTAGCTTTCTTTGTTGCTTGCATCTTCCCACACTTCGCCAACAAGGAATGCGTCGGGATTTTCCTCTTTAACAGCTTTACGGAGATTTTCAATAAATACATCGGGCAGTTCATCTGCAACATCAAGTCGCCAACCCGAGTTACCACATCTCATCCATTTTCTGACGATTCCGTCTTTGCCGTTTATATATTCGTTGAATGAAGGGTTTTCCTCAATAACTTCGGGCAAGGTATCAAATCCCCACCAACTCTGGTAGTTGTTCGGCCATTCGTTGAATTTGTACCAGCTGAAATACGGCGAGTTTTTGTCGTTATACGCACCGCCCTTGCCATATCTGCCTGAGCGGTTGAAATAAACGCTGTCACTGCCCGTGTGAGAGAACACACCGTCATTGATGATGTGTATTCCCCTCTTCTTAGCCTCCGCACAAAGGTGTTTGAAGTCCTCCTCAGTTCCGAGAATCGGGTCAACATTTGAGTAGTCGCCTGTATCATAACGGTGATTTGAGTATGCCTCACTTATCGGGTTGAGATAAATACAGCTTACACCGAGGCTTTCAAGATAGTCAAGTTTCATTGTAATTCCTTTTAGGTCACCCATAAAGAAATCACTGTTGGTAATAACCCCGTTTTCAGCGGGTTTCCATTCGGGAAGAGCATACCAATCCTTATTGCGTTTGTAGTCGGTACGCTTTATATTCTTTTCTTCACCGCTAAAATAAAAACGGTCAGGAAAAATTTGATACATAACTCCGCCAACAAGCCAGTCGGGGGTCTTAAAGCCCTTTTTATAGCAGGTAATTTGCCAGCTCCTGCCCATATAGTCTTCAATTGTGCTGACCTTATACGGGTCTGACGGAACAACATACCTTGTTTTGTCAATGGTAGTAAGCTTGAAGTTGTACCAGTAAAGTCCGATTTTCTTTGGAGTAAAGTCACACTCCCAAATCTCGGTATCTTCGTCAAATTTACCACACCAAATAAGTTCGGTAAATTCCCAGTTATAGTCATAATCGTACTTTACACACAGATGTGCTTTTTGTGTATGCTCCGCCTTCGGTAAAAGAATTCTGAAATGAATTTCAGTATCCTGTTCAACCGCACCAAACGGCGAACGATAGTAAATTTTTCGTGAATCAAACGGTACGGGCATATAATCACTTCCCATAATAATATATTCCGAAATATAGATTTTGTTTTGTCGGCTATGATCTCTTTATTTTCAAAAAAATTAGACAAATCCGCCAAAATGTCGTAAAATTTATTTTACCATAAAAGAATAAATATTTCAACCGAAATAAGTCGAAAACAGCGTGAAATCGCCAATTTCGCTCATAAATAAAAAAATATTCAAACAATATTCGCTTTGCTCTTTTATTATTCTGTGTTTTATATTATAATATATGGTGATTACTTATGCAAAGAAGTCGAAAGAGGACGAAAAAAGCTATTAAAGGGAGATGCATTTCCTATGGAGAAAAAGAGAGTAAGCGTTCAGATTGAGGGAAGAAGTTATTCACTTATCACAACGGATGATGAAAAGTATGTTCAGAAGGTTGCAAGCGAGGTGGTTTCTCACATAAGAAAAGCCGCCCAAAGCACAAAGCAGCTTGATACCCGTGACTGTGCCGTGCTTGCGGCTCTCAACTTTTGCGATGACCGAAACAAGGCAATAAAGAAAAACAAAGACTATGTTGAAAAGGCCGATAAGATTATTCAGCAGACAAATGACCTTAACAAGCTTTGTAAGGAATACAGGGAAAAACTTACTGAGGCGATGAACGATAATACACGCCTTACGATGAATAATAAAGACCTTGAGAAAAGGATAGCAGTTCTCAGACACGAGGTTGAACAGCTTAAGAGCAAACTTGAAAGTGCCGAGAAAGATGAGAAAGATGATTCACAAAATTCACAACCGGAAAAAGAGGTTGCTCCAAAGGAAAAAAAGACTTCTGTTGCAAAAAATGTAAAAACAGAACATCCAAAGGAAATCCCTGTAAATGTTCTTTCAAATGAGGCTAAAAAAACAGAGGAAGAGTTGCGCAACGAAGAACTTCTCGGTTATGTTCCAATGACGCAGTTCTCTCTGTTTGATGAAGATAAAAAATGAAAAAAATAGAAATACTTGCTCCGGCAGGCAGTTTTGACAGCGTAATTGCCGCCGTAAGGAGCGGAGCAGACGCTGTGTATCTTGGCGAAAAGTCATTTTCCGCCCGTTCTTCTGCAAAAAATTTTGACGACGAAGAACTTAAAAAAGCAACGGCATATTGCCACATTCACGGAGTAAAGGTGTATGTCACAATCAACACGATTGTGTTTGATGATGAGCTTGAAAAACTGAAAAAAGCCATAATTTCAGCCGCAGAGGCCGATGTTGACGCACTCATCGTTCAAAATATGGGTGTTGCAAGGCTTGCACACAAGCTTGTCCCCGACCTTGCACTTCACGCATCAACCCAGATGAGCATTCACACCGCATCGGGTGTAAAGGCACTTTATGAAATGGGTTTCAAGCGTGTTGTCCTTGCCCGTGAAATGAGCAAAAAAGAAATTGAAAAATGTTGTGAAATTCCTGTTGAACTCGAAATTTTCGTTCACGGTGCATTGTGTATGTGCGTTTCGGGACAGTGCTATCTCAGCGCAATGATAGGCTCAAGGAGCGGAAATCGTGGTGCTTGTGCTCAGCCGTGCCGACTGCCGTTTTCCGTGAACAATCAAAGGGGCGGTCATGCTTTAAGCCTTAAGGACAACAGCATTGTAAATTACCTTGGCGAACTGCAAGATATGGGAGTTGCCTCGGCTAAAATTGAGGGCAGAATGAAACGCCCCGAGTATGTTTCAGCCGCAGTAAGAGCCTGTGTTGAACAGCGTGATTTTGGCTTTATCAGCGACAAAACGCAGGAAATGCTCAGAGGAGTTTTTTCACGAACAGGCTTTACAGACGCTTATTACATCGGCAAAACGGGAAGTCATATGTTCGGCACAAGGACGAAATCGGATGTTGTTTCTGCCGATGAAAAGCTGTTTTCGGCAATCCGTTCTTCCTATAAAGATGAAATCAGAAATGTTGAAATAACTTTTGATTTTACCGCAAAACTCGGCGAAAACCCCGTTTTAGTCGCATCTGACGGGATTCATACCGTCAAAAAGGTTGCCGACATCGTAACCGAAAAAGCGATTAACAGACCGCTTGATGAGGAAAAGTGCAGAAAACAGCTTGAAAAAACAGGCTCAACGGCATATACTCCTACCGATGTGAACATAAATATTGATGATGACATCTCTCTTCCGCTTTCAATCCTCAATTATTTGCGGAGGGATGTTCTTGACAAACTCGACACAGCGAGAAGCGTTGTTCACAACTACAAAATCAACCGTGATTACGAAATAAATTTTCCCAAATTTACTCCACCTGTTAAAAAAACAACCCGAGCAAGGGTATTACAAACTAAGCTCTCCCCCGCCTTCAAGGAATGTGAAATCGTCTTTGTTCCGCTATTTGCCGATAAAAGGGAACTTATAAGGCTCAGAAACGAGGGTTACAACATCGGTGTTGAAATTCCGAGGGGAATGTTCGGACGAGAAGATACGATTGCAAAAAAACTTTCCGAGATGAAAGAAATCGGCATAACCGATGTGCTGTGCAACAATCTGGGGGCATTATACATTGCTAAAAATCTCGGTTTCACCCTTCATTCGGGATTCGGAATGAATTTTGTAAACACGCTTGACCTTTTGTGGGCGGAAGAATACGGAATAAAGGACGCAGAACTCAGTTTTGAACTCGATTTTAAGCGAATTAACGCACTTGGCGGCAACATTCCGAGAGGAATTATAAGCTACGGATATCTTCCCCTTATGCTTTGCAGAAGTTGTCCTGTCAAAGGCGCAGGTATAGATTGCAAAACTTGCAAAAATCATTCAAAAATGAAGGATAGATTAGGCAAACAATTTTTACTGAAATGCGACGGAAACTGCACAGAAGTTTTGAATTGTGACTTGCTTTTCGTTCCGAATAAACAAAATTTAACACTTTTAACATCTTTCAACATTTTAAGATTTACTGTTGAAAACTATGTGGAAATCGTGGAAAGTCTTAACGAATCAAGCCTTTATCCGATGTTGAAAGATAAATTAACATATGGATTGTATCGCAGAGGTGTTAATTAGATTGTTGAAAATGTTAAAATAATCATTATTGATTTGTGGAAAAGGTGATTTTTCCTTTTATGAAAATTAAAAATCTTTATTTTCCGAGAAATAATTTTATTAGAGAAAAATAAAAATAGTAATGAATAATTCCTGCAAAAATTTGCAGGAAATGAAGGATGGTTAACTATGACTGTTAAAATAAAGAAGGTAAAAGACAACGCAAAAATCCCCAAAAGAGCCACAAACGGTTCTGCAGGTATGGATTTATATGCTTGTATTGACGAAAAAATTACAATAAATCCGGGACAGCTTGTGCTTGTGCCAACGGGTATAGCAATTGAACTTCCCGACAACAGCGTTGCCGCATTTTTATACGCAAGGAGCGGTCTTGGAATTAAGCACGGCATCTGCCTTTCAAACGGTGTTGGTGTTGTTGACAGCGACTACCGTGGCGAAATCTGCGCAGGTCTTTGCAATGTTTCGGACAAGCCTTATGAAATCGAGCCGTTTGAAAGAATTTGTCAGATGGTAATTGCTCCCGTTGTTCCGTGTGATGTTGAAGAGGTTTCTGAACTCGGTGACACAGAGCGTGGCGAGGGCGGTTTTGGCTCAACAGGTAAAAAATAAAAGAATTTCGACATTTTATCATTGCCCTTAATTGTGAAAAGATATATGATAAAGATATACTATCTGAGTAAAATACATTTGGGTATTACAGCATAAAAGGAGG
Source organism: uncultured Ruminococcus sp. (assembly GCA_902766775.1). Lineage (GTDB taxonomy): Bacteria > Bacillota > Clostridia > Oscillospirales > Acutalibacteraceae > Ruminococcoides. The sequence continues at coordinate 9,974 of CACXEX010000058.1, forward strand.
CTGTGGGATGTTTTCATTTTCAAAGGATATAGGAATTGACCTTGGAACTGCAAACACTCTTGTTTGTCTTAAAGGAAAGGGAATAATTTTGCGTGAACCGAGCGTTGTCGCAGTTGATATGCGTACCGATGAAGTCCTTGCGGTAGGTTCACAGGCAAAAGAAATGATTGGCAGAACTCCCGGTTCTATTGTTGCGGTTCGTCCGCTCAAGGACGGTGTTATTGCCGATTTTAAAATAACTGCAAAAATGCTTCAGCACTTTATCAAAAAGGCGGTAAAACCGGGAATTTTCAGCAAGCCGAGAGTTATAATCTGTATGCCGTCGGGTGTTACCGAGGTTGAAAGAAAGGCTGTTGAAGACGCCGCATATCAGGCAGGTGCAAAACCGCCTGTTGTTCTCATTGAAGAACCTATGGCTGCTGCAATCGGTGCAGGAATGCCCGTTGACGAACCGTGCGGAAGTATGGTTGTTGATATCGGCGGCGGTACAAGCGAGGTTGCCGTAATTTCTCTCGGTGACATTGTTACAGCCTGTTCCGTAAGAGTTGCGGGTGACAAGTTTGACGAGGCGATTTCAACCTATGTCAAAAGAAAATACAACCTTCTCATCGGTGAAAGAACTGCCGAAGATATCAAAATCAAAATCGGTTCTGCATACCCCGGTGAAGAAGAAAAAACTCTTGTTGTCAAGGGCAGAAACCTTGTTGACGGACTTCCAAAGGATATTACAATCTCCTCAACAGAGGTCAGAGAGGCCCTTGCCGATCCGCTTGCAACAATTGTTGAGGCAATCAGAACTACTCTTGAAAAAACTCCGCCTGAACTTTCAGCCGACATAATCGACCACGGCATTATGCTCACGGGCGGCGGTGCGTTGCTCAAGGGACTTGATATGCTTGTTATGCAGCAGACCGGTATGCCTGTTCACATTGCCGAAAGACCGCTTGACTGTGTTGTTGACGGTGCAGGCAAAAGACTCGGCAAGCCGCTCGGTGTTCAGTACAAGCACGACAGATAATAAAGATTGACAAAGCAATGGTCGGGCAGATTAAAAACCACCGCCCGACCGTATTTGTAATAAAAATATGAGAAATTTTTTACATAATAAAAACTCAAAAATTCTGATAATTACACTCGTCATACTAACTGTGATGAGTGTTTTCTCTCATAACGGCAGTAACTTTTTTTCGGGTGCAGTAAACACGGTCACAAAAGGACTTTCAACGCTGACCGCAGGTGCGGCATCTTCCGACAAATCAAAGGAAGAACTCGAAAAAGAAAACGAACAGCTTAAAAAGGAAAATGCCGAACTGCGTGAACAGCTTGTCGACTACCTTGACACCAAGGAAGAAAATGCAAAGCTGTGGAAATATTATGAGCTTAAAAAGGAAAATCCGTCCTATGACATTCTCCCCGCCGGTGTGCTGAGAAGAGATGCAAATGATGATTTCTACTCGTTCACTCTCGACAAGGGTTCAACAGACAATGTGGAAAAAAATGATCCCGTAATCACGGAAAACGGTCTTATCGGTTGGGTGAGTGATGTTGAACTCACAACCTGTCGGGTCAGAACAATTCTTTCGCCCGATACAAAAGCGTCTGCAATTGACAAAAAGACTTCCGACAACGGAATCATCAGCGGAAACGCCGAATATTGTGACGATAATCTCACTTGCCTCACAAAAATTGCTGAGAATAACAAGATCAAAGTCGGCGACATTGTTGTCACTTCGGGAACAGGCGGAGTTTATCCGAAAAATCTCATAATCGGCAAGGTTAAAGAACTGAAGTTTAATTCATATGACACAACCCGATATGCCGTTGTTGAGCCGTATGAGGACATCCGCACCGTGACATCTGCCGCAATTATTACCGACTTTGACGGCAAGGGCGAGGTTAAGAAATGATGAGAGTTTCAAAAACTTTTTTCCGATTTTTCGGCTATGCTCTGCTGTTGATTATTCTGTATGTTTTGCAGGGTTCGGGCTTTATAATTCCCGAAATTTTCGGCGGCAGACCGCTTATGCTGATTTCACTTGCACTCTGCATTGCATCTTTTGAAAACACTTTGCCG
>CACXEX010000059.1 GCA_902766775.1 uncultured Ruminococcus sp.
GGAATAGGGATTCGAACCCCAACAAACAGAGTCAGAGTCTGTCGTGCTACCGTTACACTATTCCACAAGATGTAATTGCTACCGAACTTGCAACGATATGAATTATAGGACATATCGGTCGAAAAGTCAATACTTTTTTTAAATTTTTTTCAAAAAATTTCCGAAATTATTTTATGACTTTCAAAAAATGCGATAGCAATGGGATTTTTTAAAAAATCTAATTTAAAATTATTTTCGTCTGATTCTTATATCTCTGCCTAAAAAGTCAAGCTGACAGGCGTTTCCGCAGATTCTTGATACAAATCTGTCGGTATAATTTTCCTGCAAATCTCGTATTGAGAGATTTGTATTTATGATTATAGGCTTGTTAGATAACATTCTTGAGTTAAAAATGTTGTAAAGCTGTGATACGGAAAGCTGGGAATGAAATTCCGTTCCGAGGTCATCTATTATAAGAAGGTCACAGTCAATAAGCATATTAAATGTGGAGTCATCGTCCTTATTTGAAAAATAATTTCTTTCAAGTTTTGCTACAAGTGACGGAGCTGACGCATAGATTACTCCATATCCCCTCTTTATTGCCTCATTTGCTATGGCAAGGGAAAGATGAGTTTTGCCGAGTCCTGTTGCGCCTTTCATAAGTATACTCTCTGAATGTGCATTAAAGTTATCAGCATAGTTCTGACAATATCTGAAAACCCTGCTCATATGGTCATATGGTGAAACCTTAAGTTCAGGATCAACTGCTTTATCGTAATATTCAAGATTAAAACTTTCAAATGTAGAAAGCGACAGCGGAGCATATCTGTTAAGTTCAGCACACGCAGAGGCCACAAGAGCAGATTTTAGGCATGAACATCTCACCGTTTTGCCATTTATGTCATAGTAACCCTTGTCATTACATTTTTTACAAAAATAGTCGGGTTCAAAATAATTTTCAGGGTATCCGTTATCCGTAAGTATTCTTTTGACCTCTGCCTGCATTGCAAGGTTCTGATCACGGAGTTTTGACACTGCTTCTTTTACATCTCCGCCTGCAAGAACTGCACGGGCTGTTTTGATTCCGCCCATAGAAATCTGTTTTTCAAGTTCTTTTACACGGGGGAATCTTTTATATACTTCTTCTTTTCTTCTTTCCGCTGCCTTTTCGGCATTAAGTCTGCGTTCATGTAATGTATCCGAAGCAGCCTTATAAACACTACTGCTGTATCCCATACCAACCTCTTAATTAAAAATTATCAAGCGAATTAAATTTGTCGAGTTCATTAATATCATAAGATGACGATTGTTTCTGTGACGGCTTTGATGATGATTTTTCAAAATTATGGAGTTCATCAAGCGTGTAAAGATTGTTTGCGTTCCAACGCTTTAGGATTCCGTCAATGTAGCGAAGATTCATTGTACCCTTTGTGTCAACACATCTTTCATATGCTTCTCTGAGCATTTCGGGCGAAAATTTCCACTCGCTTATCCACTTGTCACCGTATTCAAGCTGTTTCTTTGTAGGTGAGCCCACATTTTTAAGTCCAAACGCTTTTGAAACAATTGAAAAGTTTGCCGTTGTTTTCTGAATCTGCTTAATCTTATTATCAGCCGCCTCAAGCGAATAAACACCGTCATTTGCCCATTGAATACCGATATTCTCGATTGTTCTGATATTGCCCTTATCAATGCTTGCACAATAATGTATAAGCATAAAAATAACATCAAGCGGAAGTCCGCAGGTGTCTTTGAGCATAAGCAGAGTTGCGATATCGGAATTTGAAAGAACCTTTCCAAGTGTTGTCTGCGTTTCTTCAACAAGCATTTTCAGTTCTTCATCAACCGCAAGTCTTTGTGCCGTAAATACAAAGTCAGGTTTTTGCGGCCTTGTAGCCGTGAAATGTCTTTGCGGTTCTTCTGCATTTTCCTTTGGTGACTGTTCTGTTTCCTGCTTTACAGGCTGTTGAACCGTTTGAACTGACTGTGGCGCTGTCTGTTGTGGCTGCGGAACAGTCTGCACAGGTTGCGGTGTCTGTACCGTTTGAACAGGAGTCTGCGGTGCAGGTACAAATTCTTCATTATTTTTTGCAGGAGTATAGGTATTTTCAATTCGATTAAACACACCCATACTAACCCAATAGTCAAGTGCTTCAGGAATATCGGTTACATTGACACCTGTTGCCTTTGAAATTTCTGTGTCGTCAATGGAACGACCTGCATTACGAAGGACAAATAAAAGAACTTTAAGCTTTACGCCGTCAGAAAATTTAAGTCCTTCATCGACTACCTTGGAGGGAACTGCAAAAATTGAGTTCCATACTCCCAAATCTATATTAATTGACATTATATCCTACTTTCTGTGATTTGCTATTTGTAAATGTCTGTTACAATATTTATAATAATTCCATTCTCTTAGAGCGGTGGAACATATGCACTTAGATTTTAATTAGAACAACACTCCGCTTTCCTTGCAAGGAGCAAAGTTTGCGACAAAGTGCAATCTGTATTTAAATTATAACATAGATTTTCAATTTTAAAAATAAAAAAATAAAATTATCTGGATTTTTTTCTGTTTCTGTGATAATATGATTTCAAATTATGAAAAGAGGTATTACAATGAAATATTCATATTTTCCGACAGGAGTTTGCTCCAGACAGATTAATCTTGAACTTGATGACAACGGTAAAATCAAAAGCTGTGAGTTTGTGGGCGGCTGTTCAGGCAACACTCAGGGCATTTGTATGCTTGTTAAAGGTATGGACGCAAAAGAGGCTATTGACAGATTAAAAGGAATTGACTGCCGTGGCAGAGGCACATCCTGCCCCGATCAGCTTTCAAAGGCACTTGAAGAGGCATTGGAATCTATCTAAAAAAGTTTTTGCGTACAACTTTTATTATTATTCCGATAAGGAATTTTGCTGCATAAGAAACCACAACTACAAACAGGGTTATCATACTCATTATTGCTATGATGATCAACAAACACAACATAAAAACATCCTTGCAGATTTTTAATTTCATTATATCTGCAAGGATGTTATTTTTTTGGTTAATTATGTTGTACAGTGCAAAAATTATTTTGAAAGGAAGTAATCCATCATTGTGAAACCTTTTTCAATATAATTGCCTGTCTTTTTAGCCTCTTTTTCACAGAAGTTGCTTACGCCGCTGTCAACTTCATTCTTGCTGTCATAAATAAGATAAGGAACAGGATTTGAAGTGTGAGTACGGATAGAAAGAGGTGTTGGGTGATCTGGACATACAAGTACGGCAAAATCATCAAATGTTCTGAGAAAATCTGTTACAGGCTTAAGAATATGCTCGTCAATGAGCTCAATAGCCTTGACTTTATTCTCAATCTCTCCCCTGTGACCGCATTCATCAGGAGCCTCAACATGGATATATACGAAATCTGCACCGTTTTTAAATTCATCAATGGCGGCTTTGCATTTTCCGTCAAAGTTTGTGTCAATATATCCTGTTGCGCCTTCAACATCAACGCTTTTCATGCCGGCACAAATGGCGATACCTTTGAGAAGGTCAACAGCAGAAATCATACTGCCCTTTTTGCCGAACTTTCCGAAGAAACTGTCAAGAGCAGGTTTTGTACCCTCGCCCCAGAGCCAAATTGAGTTAGCGGGGCGAAGACCTTTTTCAACTCTCGCCTTGTTTACAGGATGGTCTTTAAGAATGTCATAGCTCTTCTTCATTAAGTCATAGAGAGCGGCTGTATCGTCACCCTTTGGAATGTATTCTTTAATTACACGACCTGAGATATCGTGAGGAGGTGTGAGTTCACCCGGATGAGGATTGCCGTTTTTCCATACAAGACAATGGCGGTATGCAACACCTGAATAGAACTTAAAAATATCGTTGCCGAGTTTTTCCTCAACATAATTGATAAGCTCTCTTGCCTCTTCTGTTGAAATGTCGCCTGCACAATAGTCAACCATAGTCTTGTCCTCATAGTTATCTTCATCGGACAAAGTTACAAGGTTACATCTTAATGTTACATCGGTGTCTTTGAGGTCGATACCGATACTTGCGGCTTCAAGCGGAGAACGACCGCTGTAATAAACGGCGGGTTCGTAGCCGAGAACCGAAAGGTTTGCAACATCACTGCCGGGTTTAAGTCCTTCGGCAACAGTTTTAACCATTCCGACCTCACCTTTTGAGGCAAGGTAATTCATACAAGGCTTATTAGCCTTTTCCATAGGAGTCGAATTATCAAGCTGTGGGTTTGGCTCATCAGCCATACCGTCACAGAGCATTACTAAATACTTCATACTAATTCATAGCCTTTCCATACAATATGAAATTTATTTCTGAAGTGTGCCAAGACTTGCACACTTTAAATATGCGTTAATAAAGCCGTCAAGGTCGCCGTCCATAACGGCCTGAATGTTACCTGTTTCATAGCCTGTTCTGTGGTCTTTTACCATTGTGTACGGCATAAATACATAGCTTCGGATCTGTGAACCCCAAGTAATTTCCTTTTGAACGCCCTTGATGTCTTCGATTTTTTCAAGATGCTCACGCTCTTTGATTTCAACAAGCTTTGAAATAAGCATATTCATAGCAACATCACGGTTCTGATACTGGCTACGCTCAACCTGGCTGGCAACAACGATGCCTGTCGGGATATGAGTAAGACGAACGGCGGATGATGTTTTGTTGACTTTCTGACCGCCTGCACCGCTGGCACGGTAAACATCCATTTTGATATCTTCGGGCGGAATATGAACCTCTGTATCTTTTGCAATTTCAGGCATAACTTCAAGAGATGAGAAACTTGTGTGTCGTCTGCCTGCCGAGTCAAACGGAGATACACGAACAAGGCGATGAACGCCTGCCTCACTCTTTAAGTAACCATAAGCATTTTCACCTTCAACAAGGAGTACCGCACTTTTAAGTCCTGCCTCATCGCCGTCAAGGTAGTCAACTTCTTTAACCTTAAAGCCGTGAGCTTCTGCCCAACGAGTGTACATTCTGTAAAGCATTTCTGCCCAGTCCTGAGCTTCCGTACCGCCTGAACCTGCGTGGAAAGTCAGGATTGCGTTGTTTTTATCGTATTCGCCTGTAAGCAAGGTCTGCAAACGCTGTTTTTCAAGATTTTCTTTAACAGCTTCAACTTCGTTTTCAGCCTCTTCAAGAAGAGATTCGTCCTCTTCCTCATTTGCAAGTTCTATCAAAGCGTGAGTATCCTCATATTTGGCAACAAGTCCTTCGTAAGCCTCAACCTTGCCCTTCAAAGCACCTGTACGCTGCAATACTTTCTGCGATTTTTCCACATCATCCCAGAATCCGGGTTCAGTCGCTTTGAGTTCAAGCTGCTGAATTTCAGAGAGCATACCTTTCATACCGAGAGCATCGGACAAATCGTCTATTTCAGGCTTGAGAGCCTGAAGCTTTAAAAGCAATTCCTCAAATTGTACCATAAACATGTACCTTTCTGAATTTAGTTTATTCTTTCACAATTAAACATTATAACAAAATAATTTTCAAAAGTAAAGAAGAACAGCATTTTTATTAATAAGTAAACTTATATACAAAAACAAGTTGCAATTGTCAATACTATTTGTTATAATTAGGATGTGTAGGTACATCTGATGTACCTTTTGGAGGTTTATAATGGAATTTACAGAATACAAATGTCCGGTATGTGACAAACAATTCAAAAAAGGCGATGATATTGTTGTCTGCCCCGAATGTGGAACGCCTCATCACAGGGAATGTTACGAAAAAGAAGGGCACTGTCATTTTGCCGATAAACACAGTCCTGATTTTTCTTTTGAAAAGGAACAGCAAGAGGAAGCTGAGCAGCAGGCAGAACAGGATGCAAAAGACGGTGTAGTCCTTTGCAAGCGTTGCGGAGCTGAGAACCCGAAAGAAATGTTTTATTGCAGTAATTGCGGTGCACCGCTTTACGGTGATGATAACAACTCCGCCGATTTCCAGCAGAATCAGCAAAATCAGAATAATGATCAGCCTAACCCTAATTTTAATCAGAATCAAGGTATGCCGCCGTTCGGTGTTCCTTTTGGTCCTACAAATCCACAAATGGCAGCTGCTTTTGACCCTATGGCGGGAATGAAAAGCGATGAACCGCTTGTTGATGATATAACAGCAGGTGAAGCCGCAAAATTTATAGGCAAAAACACTCCGTATTATCTGAGGGTTTTCAGCTTCATTAAAAAATTCAACAAAAGCAGATTTAATTTTGCAGCTTTTATTTTATCAGGTGTATATTTCTTATACAGAAAGATGTACGGCTTGGGAATATTATTCTCTGTTCTTGTACTCGGTTCAATGGTAGGATCCGATTATATAAGAACACTCCCTGCGTGGCAGAGTATCTCAAACAACATCGTTCAAGCGCAGCAATCAGGACAGATGGTTTCGTTTAACAATAACTTTGGTCTTTCTTCAGATGATTTTCTGCTATTCATCTCACCTTTGATTGTAAACGCAATTTCTCTTATTATTATGATAATATGCGGTCTTATTGCAAACAAATGTTACTTTAATCACTCGGTGAAAAAAATTAAAAAAATAAAGAGTACAACTGATAAAGACCTTGTAAACGAAGCACTTGAAACAAAAGGCGGAGTAAATCTCCCCCTTGCATTCTCGGTTGGTTTTGCACTACTTATTGCTTATTACCTGCCAATGTTCTTTATGTAAACAAGAGTTAAGAAATATAAATTTAATGAGAAATTAACGAGAAAGAAGGAATATTATGCATATTACAAAGGCTGTTATACCGGCAGCGGGACTCGGAACACGAGTTCTTCCGGCAACAAAAAGTATGCCAAAAGAAATGTATCCTATCGTTGACAAGCCGACTATTCAGTTTATTGTTGAAGAGGCTGTTGCGGCAGGAATTACAGATATTCTCATCATAACAAACCGTGGCAAAGGACTTATGGAGGATCATTTTGATGCTTCTCCGGAACTTGAAAGTTTGCTTGAGAAGAGCGGCAAGTTAGAGTTTCTTGAAACAGTAAGAAATATTTCAAATCTTGCAAACATTTCTTTTATCAGACAGAAAGAAATGAAAGGCCTTGGTCACGCAGTTCTCAAAGCAAAATCTTTTGTAGGTAATGAACCCTTTGCGGTATTATACGGTGACGGTGTTATTACAGGTAAAGTGCCCGCAATCAAGCAGCTTATTGACCACTACGGTGAATATGGCGAAGGTGTTGTAGGTGTTAAAAAGGTTGACGCAAAGGACATTCACAAGTACGGTTCGTTAAAAGTTGAGCATATGCACGATAATGTTTTTGCCTGCACGGATATGAAAGAAAAGCCGCAAACACCCGAAGAAGTTCTTTCACTTTATTCTATTCTTGACAGATGTGTGCTCCCTGCTGAAATTTTCGGTATTCTTGAAAATACAAAGCCCGGTATCGGCGGTGAAATTCAGCTAACAGACGCAATGAGAGAGATTGCAATTACAAAAGGAATGACAGCTGTTGAGTTTGAAGGCAAGAGATACGATATGGGCAACAAATTCGGAATCTTGCAGGCTCAGATAGAAATTGGGCTTGAACACCCCGAAACAAAGGATTTGTTGAAGGATTACATAAAAAATATTGCAAAAACTTTGTAAATAGCTATTGCAATTTTTGGAAAAGTGCAGTATAATGTGCTGCGGTTGAATATTGGATTTTGTAAATCAAAGAGGATTTCACATCATAACGGTGCGAAATCCTCTGTTTGTTTTTATAAAGATATTGTAATTATTTGTTATCTTTGTTATTCAATTGTAATTTCATAAGGAGAAAGGTTTTCATATATATAATAGGATCTGAATCCGGCTTTAAAAGCAAGCTCTATTCCCTTTTCAATATCTCTTCCGACATCATTTATATTGTGTGCGTCACTTCCGAGGGTTATATACTTACCTCCAAGGTCGTGATAGCGTTTAATTTCATCGAAAGCAGGAAGGGTTTCACCTAAACCTTTGAAAAGTCCCGAAACATTTATTTCAAGAGCCTTATCATTTTTAACAAGAGTTTCGTAGATAAGGTCAATCTTTTCTCTGTACGGCGAAAGGCTCGGGATTTCACCTGTGTCACGCTTTATGTATCTAAGGGGATATGTTAGATGAGCCAGAGTGCAAAAGCTGTCAAACGAGGCTGTTTCTAAAAGTTCATCAAAGTACATATCAAGAATTGCTTTTGTATCTTCTTTTTTGAAATTCATATAATAAAAATCAGGTCTGTTTCTCAGATTGTGCACCGATGCAATTATTATGTCAAAATCACCAAAACAAAGTGCCTTTTTTGTACATTCGGCATTATGCATAGGTTCGCCAAGCTCTATTCCCTTTAATATTTTGATTTTTCCCTTGTACTTATCCTGCATAACGGAAGTTTCATAATTCGATTTTGGAATTAACTCGCTAAAATCTCCATACTCGCTCTCTGAACCGAGTAAAATCTCCGGAGCTTCGCAGTGATCGGTAATTGCAAGTGCGAAAAGTCCCTTGTTCAAGGCACTTTGGCACATCTCTTCAACTGTATTTTCAGCGTCAAAAGAGTTGCTTGAATGGGTATGAATATCGCATATTTTCATTAGTAAAACACCTCACAAAAAAGATGATAACATATGAAAAAAATTTTTTCAATATTGCACTTTACTTTATTAAAAAATAGTTATATAATATGCACAAATAAAGAAAAGTAGTTTTATGCAGAATTCCAACGAAAATCTGCATAAGCAGGAGGTAAAAAATGAAGGCAGTTATCACAGTAATCGGTAAAGACAGCGTTGGAATCCTTGCAAAAGTTTCAGAAGCCTGCTCAAAGGCTGATGTTAATATCGTTGAAGTAACACAGAGTGTTCTTCAGGATATGTTTGCAATGATTATGCTTGTTGAAATTGACAAGTCCAACATCGGATTTGAACAGCTTCAGGCAAACCTTAAGGCTGTTGGCGAAACAACAAATACCAAGATTCATGTTATGCACGAAGACATCTTTAACAGCATGCACAGAATTTAATCTATGCTACCGAATTGAAAGGATATACATAATATGTTAGAAACAAGAGATATACTTGAGACCATAAATATGATAGACAACGAACACCTTGATGTAAGAACAATTACGATGGGTATTTCGTTGCTTGACTGCATTGATGAAGACATTGACAAGGCCTGTACAAAAGTTTATGACAAAATCTGTCGCAGTGCAAAAGACCTTGTTAAAACAGGTGAAGATATCCAGAAGGAATATGGTATTCCTATTATTCATAAAAGAATTTCAGTTACACCAATCGGTATGGTAGCCGCTCCGTGTCAGAGCAAGAATGTTGTCAAGTTTGCTCATGCACTTGACAAAGCTGCAAAAGAGCTCGGAGTTAATTTTATCGGTGGCTACACTGCCCTTGTTCAGAAGGGTTTTGCAAGCGGTGATTATGCTCTTATAGAGAGTATTCCCCAGGCTTTGAGCGAAACCGATTATGTTTGTTCATCGGTAAATATCGGTTCTACAAAAGCGGGCATTAATATGGATGCCGTTAAGATGATGGGTAAAATCGTTAAGCAGACAGCAGAAGTTACTGCTGACAGAAACTGCATTGGTGCCGCAAAGCTCGTTGTATTCTGTAATGCTCCCGAAGACAACCCATTTATGGCTGGTGCTTTTCACGGTGTCGGTGAAGCTGACACAGTAATCAATGTCGGCGTATCGGGTCCCGGCGTTGTAAGAGCCGTTCTTGCAAAAGACGGTGCCGGAAAAGACATCACAGAAATTGCAGATATGGTTAAGAAAACTGCATTCAAAATCACCCGTATGGGTCAGCTTGTTGCAAAAGAAGCAAGCAAGCGACTTTGTGTACCATTTGGTATTGTTGACCTTTCACTTGCCCCGACACCTGCTGTCGGCGACAGTGTTGCATATATTCTTGAGGAGATGGGACTTGAAGTGTGCGGATGCCACGGCACAACCGCAGCTCTTGCACTTCTTAATGACGCAGTTAAAAAAGGCGGCGTTATGGCTTCTTCCCATGTTGGCGGTTTGAGCGGTGCTTTCATCCCCGTTTCTGAGGATGCAGGTATGATTCATGCTGCTAACGAAGGTTACCTTGATATTACAAAGCTTGAATCAATGACAGCCGTATGTTCGGTTGGTCTTGATATGATTGTAGTACCGGGCGACATTACTCCCGAGGTAATCTCGGCAATTATTGCCGATGAGGCTGCGATTGGTATGGTAAATACCAAGACAACTGCGGTAAGACTTATTCCGGCTATCGGAAAAAGTGCAGGCGATGAACTCAATTTTGGCGGACTGCTCGGCAGAGGTCCCGTTATGCCTGTAAGGAAAGGTTCTCCGGAGGTATTCATTAAGCGTGGCGGAAGAATTCCGGCTCCGCTTCAGGCGCTTAAAAACTAATTTTTCACGGGGGTGGTTTTGTGGAGAATATGATTAAAAAAATCGTTGATGCCGACAACGAGGCCAAGGCCATGGAAAAAGTTAATCTTGAAGAAAAAGAGAAACTTTCCAAGGATATAGAAGTCGAGACTAAGAAAATCTATGACGACTATATGGCAAAAGCTGAAGAGGTCGTAAAACGCAACGACATTCAGGAAGCAAAAAAAGCTGAACAGCAATGGGAAGAAATTCAGGGCAAGCACAATTCAGTTCATATTAAGCTTGACTCTGACTTTAAGCTCAACTGTGACAAGTGGGTTGACGAAATCGTCAAAAGAACTGTTGCACAGTAACTTTCTATTTACTGTTTACAAGGAGGTGTATGCGGATAATGTCAAAAACTTCGTTCGCCGTTCTGACAAAAGCAAGATCCAAGTTTGGCAAAAGACTGACGGAAAAAGACTATCAGAGTTTGCTTGCGTGCCAGAGTGTCGGAGAGATTATGTCGTATCTCAAAAACAATACGCACTACTCCAAGGCTCTGACGGATGTCAGTGAGCGTGAAATTCACAGAGGCAGGCTTGAGGCTCTGTTGAGACAAAACCTTTTCTATGAATTTGACTCTTTGTGCAGATACGATTCGAGTATGAGCTCGGGGTTGTCATCGTACATTATCTCGACATTAGAGGTCGAGCAGATTATAAGATTCCTTATCCTGCTCAGTTCAAACTCAACAGACAAGTTTATTTATCAGTTTCCGGGGTATATTGCAAAACACACTGAAATTGATGTTAACAAACTTGCCAACGCAAAAAACTATGATGAGTTTCTGAATGCCACACAGTCCTCCCAATTCTACGATATTCTCAAGCAGTTTTCTCCAGATGAGAAAAATCGACTTCCAATATCGGACATTGAGAACAAGCTGTATGACTTAGTGTTCGGAAAACTGACTAAAATAATTAAAGCAACAACCAAAGGACAGGAAAGGCACGAACTTATCAACTTTTTCTTTACGATTAACGATTATAATATTTTCTCGAGAATTCTGAGATTGAAAAAGTATTATAAGTTCTCTCCCGAAGAAATCAGAGCAAATCTTTTGCTTGATTACTCAAATCTCAACGAAAAAACAGTTGATATGATGTGTAAAGCAGAATCTTCGGGCGAGATATTCTCTATCATGCAGAATACGCACAACGGAAGATTGATTGATAAGATCGGATATGTCTATGCAAGTGATATTTCACCCAGAGTAAAGTACAGACTTGCAAGAAAAAATATGCACTTTTCAAATAACCCGTCGGTTGTTATGATTTCATATGTATTTGTTGCCGAAACAGAGTTGATGAATATAATAACTCTGATTGAGTGCACAAGATATGAACTTGACAATAAAATTACACAGTCATTGCTCATTAAATAACGAGTTGACTGTTAAGAAGAGGTGATTAAAATTTGGCTGTTTCAACCATGCAGGCCGTAAGCATTATCGGACTTACAAACGACATTGATAATGTAATTTCGGTACTTGGTGAATCAGGTGTGTTCCATCCTGATGATGTTTCATTGTTTTACAGCAACACAAAGGATTTTACACATCTGCAATCAAAAAATATCTATGCTGAACCTCTTAATACTCTTAAGGCGACATTAAGCCTTACAAAACACAAGTTTAACCTTGTTGATGTAAGTGACTTTAATCCTACCTTTAAAGAAATTGAGCTGTTTACGAAGCAGATAAACAGCGACCTTGAAGTTCTTGCAGATGACAGGCTCTTTGTTGAAGAGCAGCTGACACAGGCAAAGGAGAATCTCGTTGAAACGACACACTTTGTCGGACTTGGGGTTGAAGTTGAAAAAGTTTTAACCTTAAAGTACATCAGTTCACGCTTTGGCAGACTGCCTAAGGAAAGCTTTGAAAAGCTTTCAGCCTATAAAAATAATCCGTATGTAGATTTTATTGTCTGTTCCGAGGATAAATCACACTATTGGGGTGTTTATTTTGCTCCGATTGATAAAACCGAGGAAATTGACAGAATCTTTTCAGGATTATACTTTGAAAAATGCGATGTTCTCGGAGTTAACGACACACCGAGAATTCATCTGAAAAAACTTGAGAGTCTTATCCCCCACCTTGAGGAAAAACTTAAAGAAGCTCAAAAGCGTGTTGACGATTATGTCAACAAATATGAGGAAAGAATCTGCAAATATCTTTCAAAACTCGAAGAGCTTAACCTTTATGCAAAAATCCGCACAAAAGCATTGCAGTACAGCAAAAGCTTTATCATTGTAGGCTGGGTTCCAACAGAAGATGCTAAGCCTCTCAGACGCAGACTCAAAAAAATTGCCAGCGTCAATGTAGATTTTTCAGACGGCAAGACGGAGATTGCAAAATCA
>CACXEX010000060.1 GCA_902766775.1 uncultured Ruminococcus sp.
AAGATGTAACGGTTTGAATATTCGCTCTTTGCGGCTTTTTTAGCCTCTAAGAACCACTCGTGCTGGTCTGATGTGTGACCCGGTACGAGGTCAAGAAGAATCTTGATGCCCTTTTTGTGAGCCTCTTCAAAAAGACGAACAAGGTCTTCGTTTGTGCCGTAACGCTCTGCAACCTTTTTGTAGTTGCGAACATCATAGCCTGCATCCATAAAAGGTGAATCATAAATCGGGTTGAGCCAGATTGCGTTGCAACCGAGGTTCTTTACATAGTCAAGCTTGCTGATGATACCCTCGATGTCACCGATTCCGTCACCGTTGGTGTCGCAAAAACTCTGTGGATAAATTTCATAGAAAACAGCGTCATTAAGCCAGTTTGGCATAAAAAATCATTCCTTTCGCTTTTTATTTTCTGTGGCTGTATCTTACGGCATCATTGTAGCATTAAATTGTTATGTTGGCAACCTTTTTGCATTGCATACACAAAACTCGACAATTATGTGTGAAAAAACAGCCAAATTTTATTCCATTAATATTTACTTGCAAAACTGCTTCGTTCATCATAATATGTAAACAGATGTATGTGTATCGGAATTCAGGGGAGGGAGTATTTTGACTGTTGACAAACTCGGCGATAATAAATTGCTGATTAAACTTGATGAATCAGATATGGAGAATTTTGAGCTTGATTTTGGAAAAATGAGCTTTGAAAATGAGGATAATCAAAAGGTGATTGTCGGGCTTATGCGGCTCGCCTGTTGCAGGGTGGGGCTTGACACGAACGGCAAAAATGTAAAAATAGAGGCTTTCTTGCTCGGTGATGAATGTTGTATCCTCGTTACGGCAAATCCTAAAAAGCGAAGATACAGGCTGAAAAAGTCCGACAGCGGTCTGTGCTGGAAAATGGCGAATGCATCGGATTTTCTGAATGCGGTTGAGGTTTTGTACCGCAGTAATATATGTTGCAGAAAAAGTTCCGCATATGAAATGTCGGGAAATTATTATCTTGTGTTTGATTATTTTTCGTTGCCGAAACATATGATACGAGTGCTGTCCGAATACGGCGAAAGGCAAAAACACCGCAACGCAGCGGCAAGAGTGCGTGAAAACGCAAATCAACTTTGCCATACCGATGCAGTTGCGGCAATAGGAAAGTTTCTTGTGTAAATTGAAAATGGAAAATTGAAAGTTAAAAATTGTTTTGTTTCATTAAAAAACACCCTCTCGGAAATTTTCCGAAAGGGTGTTAATTTATGCTTATGTCTAATCTTTTTTTACTTCAATTTCACCGTGTTCTTCTTCAAAGGATTTAACCCTTTGCTTTATATACTGTTCAATTTCACGATTGGCGGAGCGACCTTCATAGTCGGCAACATATCTGAATTTCTGAAAAAGTGTGCGGTTTACTCTAAGCGTGTATCGTAAAATATTGTCATCCATAATCGGTTCTCCTAAATGTTATTATGACACTATTTTAATGTAATTATTGCGTCAAAACGAAAATGGTGCTATTATGATGTCATAATGGTGTTATAATTTTAGGAGAGTGAAAAAATGAAAATTGCGATAGTAGGTTCAAGGAGTATTACAGTGAATAACTTAGGCGATTATTTACCTGAGAATACAACGGAAATAGTAAGCGGTGGTGCGATTGGTGCTGACAGAAGTGCGAGAAATTATGCTAAGGCACATAATATTAAACTAAAAGAATTTTTACCCGAATACGAACGATACGGGCGGTCAGCACCTTTGAAAAGAAATTTGCAAATAATTGATTATGCAGATGAAGTTATTGCATTTTGGGACGGTATGTCACACGGAACACGGTTTGTTATTGAAAATTGCAAAAGAAAAAATGTGCCGATTAAGGTTTATGTTTTGGCAAATAAGTAATGTTGCAAATGAACCGAAAATTTCATATAAAAAACGGTCGGGCAACATAACTTTGCATTTTGCAAAGCCGTTACTCGACCATACTTTTTACTTATTCACTATTACTTATTACTTTAATCTATCTTTGTTTCGTGAACGAAAATTCAATTCTATCGTTGTCGTAGTTAAGCACCATTGTCAGCACACCGCTGTCATAGCTCAGCTTGTATGCCGTGCCGTTTACGGTCAGGTCAACGGAAGTTCCGTTGAATGTGTAGGTTGAATCACACGAAATTCCTGCAAGGGTAACAGTGCAGTTGTTACTGTCCTTAAAGTCAAGACCAAACTGATCCTCGTCAACTCCGAGTTCGCTGTATGAAATTGTTTCGCCGTTTGTCTTTGCCGTGGTTGGTATCCACTTGCCGATGATTTCGGAATTCTCGTTACTTCCGCATCCGCAGAAAATTGATGCGAAAACGAATACGCAAAGCACAAGGCACATAACCTTGACTTTCATAAAACACACACCCTTGAATTTGTTTGTCCCTGTTCCTTTTATCTTATACAATACATTTTACCATTTTAGCACTTATTCGTCAAAGTTTAAATGTCATAAATTTAACGAAACACATTTTAAATCGTTTGTGCATATTGTGCCTTTGAATTTCTTGCTTTATTGTTCAAAAAGATGTGCCACATTTTATTTGCGGATAATTGACAAATCGGCACATAAATGAGATAATAAAAAGGTATATGAACTCGGTTTATCCGAACAATAAATCAAGAGGAGTAATGACTATGGCAAAGGAACTTGCTAAATCCTACAACCCGTCAGAGTTTGAGGACAGAATTTACGACTTCTGGCTGAAAGGCAACTACTTTCATGCAGAAGTTGACAAAGATAAAAAACCTTATACAATCGTAATGCCGCCGCCAAATATCACAGGTCAGCTGCATATGGGACACGCACTTGACGAAACACTTCAGGACATTCTTATCCGCTGGAGAAGAATGCAGGGTTACAGTGCACTTTGGCTTCCCGGTACTGACCACGCATCAATCGCAACAGAGGCTAAAATCGTTGAGGCAATGCGTAAAGAGGGTATCACAAAGGAAGATATCGGCAGAGAAGAATTCTTAAAGCGTGCCTGGGAATGGAAAAAGGTTTACGGCGGAAGAATCACAAGTCAGCTTAAAAAGCTCGGTTCAAGCTGTGACTGGGAGCGTGAACGCTTCACAATGGACGAGGGCTGTTCAAAGGCTGTTAAAGAAGTTTTTGTTCGCCTTTATAATGACGGAAAAATCTACCGTGGCAACCGTATGGTAAACTGGTGTCCGCATTGCTGCACATCAATTTCGGATGCCGAGGTTGAATACAAGGAGCAGAGCGGTCATTTTTGGCACTTGCTCTATCAGGTTAAGGAAACAGGCGAGTACCTTGAAATCGCAACAACCCGTCCCGAAACGATGCTCGGTGATACTGCTGTTGCCATCAATAAGGACGATGAGCGTTACAAGCACCTTCACGGCTGTCATGTAATCCTCCCGCTCCTTAACAAGGAAATTCCGATTGTCTGCGATGAACACGCAGATATGGAAAAGGGTACAGGTGTTGTTAAAATCACTCCTGCACATGATCCTAACGACTTTGAAGTAGGTCAGCGTTGCAATCTTCCGATTGTTCGTTGCTTTACATATGACGGTCACCTTACAGGTGCAAAAGATGTTGAAGAATACAACGAGTTAAAGGCTAAGGGACAGCTTGCCGAAAACGAACCCGAGGTTCTCGACTGCGGAAAATACGCAGGTATGACAACAATGGAGGCAAGAGAGGCTATCCTTGCCGACCTTAAAGAAATCGGCGCTCTCAAAGAGGTTGAGGAACTTACTCACGATGTCGGTACTTGCTACCGTTGTCACACAACAATTGAACCTATGGTTTCAAAGCAGTGGTTCGTAAAAATGGCTCCGCTTGCAAAGCCTGCAATCGAAGTTGTTCGCAGAGGCGATACAAAGTTTATCCCCGAAAGATTTGAGAAAGTTTACTTCCACTGGATGGAAAACATCAAGGACTGGTGTATTTCTCGTCAGCTTTGGTGGGGTCACAGAATTCCTGCTTGGTACTGCGATGACTGCGGTGAAGTTATGGTTGCCAAAGAAGCACCCGAAAAGTGCTGTAAGTGTGGCAGTACACATCTTCATCAGGACGAGGACACACTCGATACATGGTTCAGTTCAGCACTCTGGCCGTTCTCAACACTCGGCTGGCCTGACAAAACTCCCGAACTCGAATACTTCTATCCCACAAGCACTCTTGTAACAGGTTACGATATTATCTTCTTCTGGGTTGCAAGAATGATTTTCTCAGCTTGTGAAAATATGGGTTCTGCTCCGTTCAAAACCGTATTTATGCACGGTATTGTAAGAGATGAAAACGGCATTAAGATGTCAAAATCTCTCGGCAACGGTATTGATCCGCTTGAAGTTATTGACAAATACGGTGCAGACGCACTCCGTTTCTTCCTTGCAACAGGCAACACCCCCGGTAACGATATGCGTTATTCCGACAAGCGTGTTGAGGCTTGCGCTAACTTTGCAAACAAGCTTTGGAATGCATCCCGTTATGTTCATATGAACATTGACGACCACGATGTTAAGAATGAACTCCCGAAAACTCTTACAACAGAGGACAAGTGGATTGTTTCAACTCTCAACACAGTTGCAAAAGAAGTAAACGAAAATCTTGAGAAGTTTGAACTCGGCATTGCAGTTCAGAAGATTTATGAATTCATCTGGGACTGCTACTGCGACTGGTACATTGAACTTGTTAAGACAAGACTTTCAAGTGACGGTGAGGACGCTCAGAATGCAAGACAGGTACTTCTCTATGTTCTTGATCAGATTCTCAGACTTCTCCACCCGTTTATGCCGTACATCACAGAAGAAATCTGGCAGACAATTCCTCACGAGGGCGAAACAGTAATGCTCGCAAAGTATCCTGAATACAACGCAGAGCTTGATTATCCTGAGGCAGCGGCTGAAATGGAAAAGATTATGGCTGCAATCCGTGCAATCCGTAACCGCCGTGCAGAAATGAATGTTCCGCCGTCAAGAAAAGCAAAGGTTTACATTGCAACAAAGTTTGCCGACACATTCAAAGACGGCACACAGTTCATTCAGAAGCTTGCATCTGCAAGTGAAGTTGAAGTTGCAGAAAGCTTTGAAATTGAGGGCGCTGTAAACATCGTAACAGCAGACGCTAAGATTTACATTCCTATGGACGAACTCGTTGACAAGGAAAAGGAACTTGCAAGACTCAACAAAGAGCTTGAGCAGGTTAAAAAGCGTCTTGCACAGAGCGAGGGCAAGCTCAACAATCAGGGCTTTGTAGCAAAAGCTCCAGAGGCTGTAATCGAAAAGGTTAAGGGACAGGCTGCAAAGGAAAGAGAGCAGATTGCTCTTATCGAGGCAGCAATCGCCGCACTCAAATAATTCGACAATCCGATAAAACAGAATAAAATTATAATCAAAGGCTGAAAGAGCATAGTTTGTTCTTTCAGTCTTTTTATGTTCGTGTAGATAGTCTTATTAGGGCGAGAGTAAAGATGCCCGAACGGAGAATTTTTAAATTGAAAGTTGAAAATTGAAAATGGAAAATTATGGTCGGGAAGACAGTTTGCAAAATGTAAAGCATTGTTTCCCGACTGTTTTTATATATGAAATTTTCGGTTCATCCGTAGGGGCGTTCATTGGACGCCCGCAAGTAAATAGTACAGAGTATATGTTAAAACAAATTTTATAAATACCGCAAACCCGTAGGGGCGGATATCATCCGCCTGCAAGTAACCGCACATAATTTATGATAAATATAATTTTATAAATGTTACAATGAAATTGTCATACTGTAGGGGAGCACACGGTGCTCCCCTACAGTCGAATACACAGTTTTGATAATATTAAAACATATGTGTATAAACATAACATTCCAACAAAGCGGGCGTCCAATGAACGCCCCTACAGATTATACACAATTTTCTTCACATCAAAAGTTATATGAATAAACAAATAAATCAGATTATGGCGGTCACTGACCGCCGCTACAGGTTGGTGCAAACAATATGTTTTTGATATTACAACCTACCTCCACGAACGAAAATAACATCCGAAACGGTCAGGAAAAGTCAAAACGAAGAAATGTCCGCTTTAAAAGCGAAATCTGCGAAACACAGACAAATAACCTTTGAAATCCAAAATTTACCAAACAAGAGGAAAAATCGCAGTTTTTGTGCAGAAATACAGATGAATACGGGATAAAATCCGAATTATGCGCTGATATTTGCTTTTTACCTGTTCAATCTTGATAAAAATGACGGATATGTGAAATAAAAATATGTATATGTGCTAATTACACAAAGAATTATGTCGGTTTTTAGGCATTGCTACAAATCTGCGAAAAACAGAAAATAATGCTTGAAATCCACATTATGATGTTGTATTATAAGGGTGTCAAAGAAATTAACCGCTTTGAGAAACGGAAATTAAATCTCAAAACGGATATCAAATTTTATTTAAAAAGAAAAGGAGAAAATATTATGCATGCTTTAAAAAGATTTGGTACAGCTTTCGGCGGATACAAAATGATGGACAACTACCCGGTTCCCGAGTGCGGTCCTGACGACATTATTCTTGAAATCAAGGCAGCTGCTATCTGTGGCGCCGATATGAAACACTGGGGTGTTGACAACGGTTACGATGATACAAACATCACACCCGATCAGCAGCAGTCAGTTCGTGGCCACGAGTTCGCAGGCGAAATCGTTAAGGTTGGCGAAAATGTAAAAGACTGGCACGTTGGTCAGAGAGTTGTTTCAGACAACAGTGCTCATGTATGCGGCGTATGTCCGGCTTGTGAGCAGGGTGACTTCCTCTGTTGTGAACACAAAATAAACCTTGGCCTTGACAACAACACATGGGGCGGCGGCTTCTCAAAGTATTGTAAGGTCCCCGGCGAAATCCTCGCAATTCACAAACACGCAATTTGGGAAATCCCGGAGAACATTAAATATGAAGAGGCTTGTGTACTCGATCCTATCTGTAATGCTTACAAGGCAGTTGCTCAGCAGTCACACCTCATCCCAGGACAGGATGTTGTAATATTCGGTACCGGTCCTCTCGGACTTTTCTCAGTACAGATTGCAAAACTTATGGGTGCTGTAAACATCGTAATGGTTGGTCTTGAGGATGACGTAAAAGTAAGATTCGGTGTTGCTAAAGAGCTTGGCGCTACACATTGCGTAAACGGTTCTAAGGAAGATGTAGTTGCAAGATGTACAGAAATCTGCGGCAGAGATAACCTCGGACTTGTAATTGAGTGCTCAGGTGCTAACATCGCTCTCAAGCAGGCAATCGAAATGACAAGACCAAACGCTGAAATCGTTCGTGTTGGTATGGGCTTCAAACCTCTTGAATTCTCAATCAACGACATTACAGCTTGGAACAAGAGCATCATCGGTCATATGGCTTATGACTCAACATCTTGGAGAAACTGCATCAGACTTCTTCAGTCAGGTCAGATTAAGGTTGAACCAATGATTACTCATCGTCTTGGTCTTTCACAGTGGAAGGAAGGCTTCGATAAGATGGCTAAGAAAGAGGCTATCAAGGTTATCTTCCATTACGATTATAACGATTAATTAAAAGGAAATATGCATCAGGGAGGATTTTTCAATGAGAAAGCTAATGATTGCCCCGTCAGTGGGTTGCTGTGATTTATTCCATGTTGAAGAACAGGTTAAGTTGATTAACGAAAAGTCAGATTACCTCCACATGGATATTAAAGACGGTGTTTATGTTCCGAGTTACGGAATCGGTCCTGATTTTCTCGACTACCTTAACAAGCATGTTGAGAATCTCAAACCAATGGATGCTCACCTTATGGTAAAACATCCTCAGCAGTATCTTGAAACCTTTGCAAAGGCAGGAGCTGCTTACATAACATCTCATACAGATTGCATCGAAGGCGACGCATTTGTAACGATTCACAAGATTAAAGAGCTTGGCTGCAAGGCAGGCGTTGCATTAAGTCCCTCGGTACCGCTTTCAACTATTGAATATTACCTCCCGTTGCTTGATAAGGTTACAATCATGATTGTTGATCCGGGCATCGCAGGTCAGCCGGTTGATCCGCAAATGTTCGTAAAAATCAACCAACTCGCCAAGATCAGAAAAGAAAGAGGTCTTAATTTCTTAATTGAGGCTGACGGTTCAATGAACAGCAGTCTTTACCGTCCGCTCTACGAGGCAGGCGCAGATCTCGTAATTCTGGGACCCCCGGCATTATGGAACAAGGACACGGATTTCAATAAGGCTTGGGACATAATGGAAAGTGAGCTTGAGCGAGAGCTTGACGGTGCTGAGAGAAAAATCTGATTGAAATAAAAGTCAAAGAGGAAATTAAAGGAGAAGAAAAATGGCTAACAAAACTTCTGTCAACATTGGTGCAAGACTTGACCGCTTGCCCCAATCAAAATGGCATATTAAGATTTGGCTGGTTACAGCATTCGCACTCTTGGTATGCTGGTCAAACGGTATCGGCGGTGCCGTTCAGAACATTCTTTTGAACGAACTCCACTGGCTCGAACCAGGTACAACACTCCTCGCAATGTGGGGTACAACTTACACAGCAGGACAACTCTTCGGCGCACTCATCGGTGGTCCTATCGGCGATAAAATCGGCCGTAAAAAGAGTATCCTTCTTTACGAAATCATCCATATCATCGCTATGATCGGCGGCGCTCTTTCACCGAACATCGCAGTTCTTTATGTGTTCAGACTCCTCCAGGGTCTTGCACTCGGCGCTCTCCTCGTAGTTCTTTTCGCAGGTTTTACAGAGTATGTTCCAGGTAAGAACCGTGGTACATGGTCAAGCCGTACATCATTCATCGGCAACTGGGCTCACCCAATCTGCAACGGTATTGCTCTTCTCATCGGTCTTACAGGCGTAAGCATGAATATGAACTGGAGAATCCAGTTTATGATTCCTTCAATTCTTTCAATCATCGCTTGCATCTTCATCTATGTTAAGTTCCCTGAATCACCAAGATGGCTCGAATCACAGGGCAGACTTGATGAAGCTGACGAAATCATGACAAAGATTGAAAAAGAAATTGAAAAATCAACAGGCAAGCCACTCCCACCCGTTGAAGTTACAAATCCAAAGCCTGTTAAGAAGCTCCCATTCACAGCTCTCTTCAAGGGCAAACTTCTCAGAAGAACTATCGTTGGTTCTCTCGTACTCATCGGTATGAACACAATCCAGTACACACTTATGAACTGGATGCCGTCAATGCTTTCAGACCTTGGCTTTGATACATCAAAGTCACAGTTTATGACAATGTTCGGACTCTTTGGTGCTCCGTTCGGTATCTTTATCGCATCTCTTATTATGGATAAGATTCCTCGCCGTGTAATGGGCGTTATCCTCCTTGCAGGCATGGCAGGTCTTGGTATTGCAACAGGTCTTCTTGCTCCGACACTCGGAATGACAGGACTTATTGTTATGACATTCCTCCTTAACACAATTATCTATATGTATGTTTGCTACGCATCAGCAGTTTATGTTCCTGAGATGTGGCCTACATCGGCAAAACTTTCAGGTTCAGGCTTCAGTAACGCAATGGGTCGTGTAAGTAACATCTTCTTTCCGTTCCTCGTTACAAATGTAGCTGCAAGCATGGGCTCAGGTGCAGTGTTTATCCTTCTTGCAATTGTTGCAGCTATCATCGCTGTTGCAGTTATCTTCCTCGGTGTTGAAACCAGAGGTGAA
>CACXEX010000061.1 GCA_902766775.1 uncultured Ruminococcus sp.
GACCAGATTGTTTCAACAGGCTATACAGGCGCTCCGAGAGGCAGAAAAAATTGCAGTGATTTAGGTTTTTGTATCCGTCAGGAACGCAACATTCCCCGTGGCGAGCGTTATGAACTTTGCAGAAGTGTTCACGCCGAGGCAAACGCTATTATTCACGCATCGAGGGATCAGATGATTGGTGCAACGCTTTATCTTGTCGGCAAGGAGATGTCAAACGGCGAGTATGTGAAGAACACATCTTCGTGTGCAATGTGCAAGCGTATGGTTATCAACGCAGGTATTGACAAGGTTATTGTCAGAAATGATAAAACCGATTTTACGGAAATTGATGTGAATGATTGGATTATGTCCGATGATTCGCTTGATGCTCTCCGTGGCTATTAATATGAAAACACGGCTTTATATAACCGATATCCGCAAAATTTCTTTTGACAGAGTCGGTGAACTTTCTCCCGAAAGGGCAGAACGTGTTCAAAGGTGCCGCAGAGCTGACGATAAACTGCGTTGCATTGCAGGCGGATTGTTTATGAATAAATTCCTTGACGGTGCAAAAATTACCGTGAATGAATTCGGCAAGCCCGAATGTGACAACGGACTCTGTTTTAATATTTCGCACAGCGGAAATTATGTGCTTTTTGCGTTGTCAGAGTCCGAAGTTGGTTGCGATATTGAAGAAATTCGATTCCTCAACGGCATAAGACTCGGCAAAATTGTTTTTTGCGACAACGAGATGAAATTGTTAAACAACGCTTTTGACAGGCTCGGCACATTTTTTGAATTGTGGACAAAAAAAGAGGCTTTGCTAAAATGTATGGGTGACGGATTTCACCGTGGTGCAAAAAGTGTTGATGTCAGCAGCGGCAGGTTCTCTGAAAATCAAACCGAATATTATATGAAACAATACAAATTTTCGGATTACGAAATCAGCCTTTGCAGTGTGCAAAATGATTTTCCGAAAGATGTTGAATTTATAACTTTGTAAATTATGTCCCGATTCATTTCGGGACTTTTTTCATTAGAAACAAAAAACAAAACCCTGATTTTGTCAACAATAGAGTTGTTGCTATTTTTAAATAATTGTGATACAATTTACTTTGTTTAATGTAGCAATCGGCTGCATATATTGTGTATGAAAAATTCGGAGTGAAAATATCCGTCTGCACACGGATATTTCGCAATTTTCAGGGGGGACACTATGCCGACATTTACAAAGGCGGCTATTAAGGCGACATTTATTTCGCTCTTAAATAAAAAGCCGTTGAATAAAATTACAGTCAAGGAGATTGTCGAGGAATGTGGAATTAACCGCAATTCCTTTTACTATCATTTTGACGATATCCCATCTCTTCTTGAGGAAATCCTCGTTGAAGAGGCAGACAGATTTGTTGCGACCGAAAGCAAAAGCAACACTTCTGTTTATGAAAGTTTGATTTCTGTAATCGATTATGCTTTTACAAACAGGGTTGCGATTCAGCACATTTACAATTCAGCAAACAGAACTACATTTGATGTTTATCTCAACAGAATTTGTACTCACGCTATCAAAAGTTATTTTGACAAGCTTGAAACAACAAAAAATATTGCCGAAGATGACCTTGATGCAATGATTATGTACTACAAGTGTCAGCTTGTCGGTTTTATTATCGACTGGCTCGGAGGCGGTATGAAATATGACCTCAAAATTAAGATGAAACGCATTTGTGAACTGTATGAAGG
This sequence comes from uncultured Ruminococcus sp., assembly GCA_902766775.1. Classification (GTDB taxonomy): domain Bacteria; phylum Bacillota; class Clostridia; order Oscillospirales; family Acutalibacteraceae; genus Ruminococcoides. The sequence continues at coordinate 1,717 of CACXEX010000061.1, forward strand.
CTCAATGGAAGCAGCGTTGGACAGATGTGCTAAAATTAATGCTTGATTGCTGTTTTATTAGTTTAAAATGAATATTTGCGTTTATGTGCGTGTCTAAAATGCAGACAAATTATTAAAAATGTCTGAATTTCGTACAAATTTATTGCCGTGTCTAATTTCTTGACACGGCATTTTTTGTGTCTGTTTAAATTTTAACAATGCTGTAATAGAATATATGACGGACAAAGGAAATGCGGTTCACCCCCGAATCGTACCTTTGAAATGCAGAGTGCAGTCTGCAAAATCATATTATGAAGGAGTATGAAATATGAAGTTAGGGAAAGCGGTAGTAAAATGCCGTTTCGTAATCCTTATACTTGCCGTTTTGCTGATGATTCCGTCAGTTTTGGGAATGGCATTTACAAGGGTTAATTACGACATTCTGAGTTATCTTCCTGATAATCTCGACACAATTAAGGGTCAGGATTATCTGTTGAAAGACTTCGGAAAGGGTGCGTTTTCATTCCTCATCTTTGAGAATATGGATGATAAGGATGTTGCGGCAACAGAAGATAAAATCAAAGAAATCGATCATGTTGATACGGTTCTTTGGTATGACGATGTTGCTGATATCTCAATTCCTAAGGAAATGTTGCCCGACAAAATTTATGATGCGTTCAATTCTAAAGATGGTAACGCAACAATGATGGCTGTATTCTTCGATACTTCAACATCAGCCGATGAAACAATGAATGCTATCGGAGAGATTCGTTCGGTTGCAGGCAACCAGTGCTTTGTTTCAGGTATGTCGGCAATGATTACGGATATGAAGAATATGTTTGAGGAACAGGAAATGACCTATGTTGCAATTGCTGTTGTTCTTGCGGTAATTGCAATGATGATCTTTATGGATAACTGGATTATCCCGTTTGTGTTCCTTGCAAGTATAGCGGTTGCTATCCTCGTCAATATGGGCAGTAACTACTTTATGGGTGAGGTTTCGTTCATCACCAAAGCGTTGGCGGCAGTCCTTCAGCTTGCGGTTACAATGGACTACTCGATCTTCCTGTGGCACAGCTACGAAGAACAGAAGGGCTTGTGTGAAAACCACAAACAGGCAATGGCTGTTGCAATTCACGAAACCGTCCGTTCTGTAATCGGTAGTTCAATCACAACGGTTGCAGGTTTTATCGCACTTTGCTTTATGACATTTACACTTGGTCTTGACCTTGGTATCGTAATGGCAAAGGGTGTTGTCCTCGGCGTTATCTCTTGTGTAACGGTTCTTCCGTCACTCATTCTTGTTCTTGACAAGCCTCTTGAAAAGACAATGCACAAGTCACTTATTCCGTCAACAAAGAAGCTTGCAACAGGACTTGTTAAGATTTTCCCTGTATTTCTCGTAATGTTTGCGGCTCTTATTTATCCGTTCTATTCGGCTTACAACCAGACAAACAACGAGATTTACTATGATTTGTCTCAGAGCCTTCCTGAAGATATGGCAAATGTAATTGCCAACACAAAACTTAAAGATGAGTTCGGTGTCGGCACAACTCATATGGTTCTTGTTGATTCTTCGCTTTCTGCAAAGGATGCAAGAAATATGTCAAATGAGCTTGAAAAGGTTGACGGTGTAAAATATGTTCTCGGCCTTGAAAGCGTTGTAGGTTCACTTGTTCCGGAAGAAGTTCTTCCCGATTCAATCACAAGCGTTCTCAAAAATGATAAGTGGGAACTTATGATTATCAACTCAGAATATCAGACTGCAACAAAGCCTATGGCAAAGCAGATTGACGAGTTGAACAAAATTATTACCAAGTATGACAAGAACGGTCTTCTCATCGGTGAAGCCGCTTGTACAAACGACCTTGTTAATATCACAACAGTTGACTTCCAGGTCGTTAATGCAATTTCAATTGTTGCAATCTTTATTATCATTGCGATTGTTGAAAAGAGTATCACACTTCCGATTATTCTTGTTGCGGTTATCGAGCTTGCAATCTTTATCAACCTCGGTATCCCGCATCTGATGGGTCAGTCATTACCGTTTATCACACCTATCTGTATAAGTACAATCCAACTTGGTGCAACGGTTGACTACGCAATCCTTATGACAACCCGATACAAGAAAGAAAGGTATCTCGGAAACGACAAGCGCACAGCGGTTATTACGGCACTTGAAACTTCAATTCCGTCAATCATCGTCAGTGCGATGGGACTTTTCGCTGCTACAATCGGCGTTGCATTCTACTCGGATGTTGACCTTATTTCATCAATCTGTATGCTCCTTGCAAGAGGCGCAATCATCAGTATGTTCTGCGTAACACTTATCTTGCCGGCAATGTTTATGTTGTTTGACAAGGTAATTGCAAAGACGACTCTCGGATTTACACCGAAAAAATTATCAAAATCGGAGGCTGCTGCATAATGAAAAAGAATCACAAGAATAATAATCATAAATTTTTAAGTAAAAGCTATATAAAAGGCGCTATTTCAGGCGCACTAGCACTCACAATTCTCTGCAGCGGAGTAGGCGTTGCCGCTTACTCGGCAGGTGCAGACAATCTTGCTCAGACTCTCGGTGTTCAAACAGGCAACACCGTTGAGGCTGTTAAAAAGGCAAGCACAAAGAAGGATGCCCTCAAAAAGCTCAGCAAAAACGAAACCGTTTATGTTATCGCAGACGCAAGCGGTGCTGCAAAGAAAATTATCGTAAGCGACTGGATCAAGGGTATCAATAAAAACGGCAAGGTAAAGGATGTTTCAAATCTTAAAGATGTCAAGAATGTCAAGGGTAACGAAACATATACCGTAAATGAGAACAATGCTTATGAGTGGGCAGCAAAGGGCGATGATATCTATTATCAGGGTACAGGTACATCTGAACTTCCTGTAAAACTCAAATTAAGCTACAAACTTAACGGCAAAACTGTTTCTGCCGATGAAATTGCCGGCAAGAGCGGTAAAGTTACAATCCGTATAGACTATGAGAATACTCAGAAAGAAAAGGTTAAGATTAACGGCAAGACAGAAGAAGTTAATGTTCCGTTCCTTATGCTTTCAGGTATGATCCTTGACGATGATAACTTCAAGAATGTTGAAGTTTCAAACGGTAAGGCTATCAACGACGGTACAAGAACAATTGTAGCTGGTTTTGCTCTTCCGGGTATGCAGGACAGCCTTGATATTGATAAGGATAAACTTGAAATTCCTGATTATGTAGAAATCACAGCTGACGCAACTAACTTTGAACTTTCAACAACAATGACAGTTGCAATTAACGATATCTTCAATAATGTTGATTTCTCAAAGGTTGACGATAAGGTTGATGAACTCAAGGATTCCCTTAACGACCTTCAGGATGCAGCAAAGCAGCTTGTTGACGGTTCATCACAGCTTTATGACGGCGTTGGCACTCTTCTTGATAAGTCCGGTACACTCATTGATGGCGTAAATCAGCTTTATGACGGTGCAGAACAGGTAAGCACAGGTGCAAAGAAACTCGACAGCGGCGCAGGTGACCTTTCAAACGGTGCAAAGACACTTGATGACGGTGCGTCAAAGCTAAAGAGCGGTGCTTCACAGCTTGATAGCGGTGCATCACAGCTTGACAGCGGTCTTGCTTCACTTGCAGGCGGTGCGTCACAGGTTGACAACGGTGCGGCAAGCCTCAGCAGCTATGTTGCAACACTTGCAGGCGGTCTTGGCGAGCTTTCATCTAACAGCTCAACACTTAACTCAGGTGCAGAGCAGGTATTTAACACACTTCTTTCAACAGCCGATACTCAGATTGCAGCGGCAGGCCTTACAGCCGACAAGCTGACAATCAAGAATTACGACAGTGTTCTTGAAAACCTTATCGCATCACTCAGCGACGAAAATGCTCAGAAACTCGCATATAACACAGCTCTTGAAACAGTTACTGCAACAGTAAACAGCCAGAAGGATGTTATCAGAACTGCCGTTGAAGCAACAGTAAGAAAGACTGTTACCGAACAGGTTCTTGCAGCTGCTGGTCTTGGTATGACAGCTGATCAATATGATGCCGCAGTTGCAGCAGGTCAGATTAGTGAAGAGGTTCAGGCTCAGGTATCTACTGCAGTTTCTACACAGATGAGTTCCTCTGCGGTTCAGGCTACAATTGAAAGCAATACAGAGGCACAGATTCAGAGCCTTATCGAAACAAATATGAACAGCGAAGAAGTTCAGAGTCAGATTAAGGCAGGCGTTGCAAAGGCTCAGGCAGGCAGAAAGTCACTTGAAGCACTTAAAACACAGCTTGACAGCTATAATACATTCTATAATGGCGTTCTTTCATACACAGCAGGTGTTGACAAGGCAACCGATGGTGCACAGCAGATTCTTTCGGGCACATATACTCTCAAGAGTGGCACAGGTTCACTTGTAAGTGGTGCCGGTCAGCTTAAGAGCGGTTCTTCAAGCCTTAAGAGCGGTACAAGCGAACTTAAGAGCGGTACTTCAACTCTTAAAGATGGTACATCAAGCCTTAAGAGTGGTGCAAAAACTCTCAAGAACGGCACAAGCTCACTTTCAACCGGTGCAAAGAGCCTCTTTGAAGGCGTCGGTACTCTTAAAGACGGCAGTGCAGCACTTGTTGACGGTGTCAAGAAACTTAACGATGGTGCAATGACATTGTCAAAGGGTATGAAGAAGTTCAAGAAAGAGGGCATTGACAGTATTGTTGACGCTGCAAACGGCGATGTAAAGGATATTATCGACCGTTTCAAGGCTGTTCAGAAAGCTTCTAAGAAGTACACAAATTACAGTGGTATTTCAAGCGATATGGACGGTAAGGTTGACTTCATCTACAAGACTGATTCAATCGAAAAGAAATAATTTAATAACAAGAAGAAAGGCTTATTTCCCTAACCCTTTCATACACAATATAAAAAGCAGTTACACCGTTTGGTGTAACTGCTTTTTACTTTTTCTGACAATTTTTAAAAATTTATAACTTGAAAAAATTACAAATAATAAAACGAATTTCACCGTAAACAATACTATTGCGGCGATGAAAACGGGATGCCGAAACGCCGCTTTATTAATAAATTGATTTAAAAGTTTTGAAAAGGAGAAATAATTATGTCAAGCAATAACAATCAGCTTAATGTACCGCAGGCAAAGGAAGCCATGGAACGCTTCAAGATGGAATGCGCAAACGAAGTAGGCGTGAACCTTAAGCAGGGATATAACGGCGACATTTCCGCAAGAGAAGCAGGTTCAGTTGGCGGTCAGATGGTTAAAAAGATGATCGAGTCTTACGAAAACAGCATGAAATAAGCTTTAAAACCGATTTTAAGGGGCATACGGCTAACAAGCTGTATGTCCCTAATTTTACGCCCACAGGCTTATTATGACCGATTTAGAGCATAAAAAAACAGGACTGCACAAAGTACAGCCCTGCAATCGCAGATTATCAAATATTTACAATATCAACATTAACTTTCAAATGTTCGGGAAGTGTTTCCTGCTTGAAAAACATTGACATATACCATGGATAATATGTTATGTTATTTTCAATTTCTAAATTGCCTTTGCAGAACACAATACCGCAACTTATGTTCCAACCCTGTTTTGCAATCAAATTATCCAATGCCTTGTGCTTTGTGTAGTCATTGCCCGATTTAATTTCAATCGGCACGGCTGACTTTCCTTTCTGAACGATAAAATCAATTTCGCCGATATTCTTCTTATTAAAATATCTCAAAAGAAATCCGTTTGAAACAAGCTCCTGTGCAAATACATTTTCGAGGATACTTCCCATATTAACGGACAAATCACCCGACAATATGTCAAACTGAATATTTCCCATTGATGCGGCACAAAGCAGTCCCGTATCACACAAGAACAGTTTAAAAAGATTGTTTTGTAGGTTGAGCTCAAGCGGAAGAGCGGGCTCGGTTATGTTATAGCAGGGAAGAGCCACTCCCGCATCTGCAAGCCAGTTGAAACTTGTTTCGTATCTCAACATTCTTGCAGAGTTTTTGATGTCCGAAAGTGTAAATCTTCTGTTCTTGTCATTAAGCTGAGCGGGAATCAAATCGAAAATGCTCTTTATCTTCTCTTTGTTGTTGTCGGCATATTTTGAAATATCCTGTCTGTACAGGTCGAGAATATCTTTTTGAATTTTCAAGACTTCGCCAATGTCTTTTGTATCAACAAATTTCTGAACAACCGCAGGCATTCCGCCGACAATGATATAATATTGAAAAAGTTTCAACATTGATTGATGAACAGCCTCGCTGACCTTTTCTTTATTGTTGTAACATTTCTTTAGATATTCTATTGTTTGTGGCTGAATTCCGTTTGCGGTAGCAAATTCCTCAAAATCAAGCGGATACATACGGTAGTTTTCTTCGTAACCAACGGGATAGGATTTTACTTCTTTATATCTTACTCCGAGAAGTGAACCCGATTCAATGTAATCAAACTGTCCGTCATCTACAAGAAATTTAATTGCTGTTCTCGCAGACGGACATTCCTGTATCTCGTCAAAGAAAATCAAAGTATCTCCCTTTACCAAGGATTTTCGTGTGTATGCGGTGAGGTTAATCAGTATCGTTTCAGCATTCAAGTCTCCCTCAAATATCTTTGCAGCATCGGGATTTGTGATGAAGTTTATCTCAATAAAGTTTGAATAGTTTTCCTCAGCAAATTTTCTTATAATATATGTTTTACCGATTTGCCTTGCTCCTGTAATGAGCAGGGCTTTTTTATCGGGTGTGTTTTTCCATTTTACTAAATATTCATAGGCTTTTCTTTGCAGCATAAAATCACCTCTTTATTGTAGTGTAACATTATTCTTGAAAATATTCAATCGCTTGTAACGAATTTCTTGATTTTTTAAGGCGAATTGTAACATTTTTCTAAGTTAGTGATTTAAACATAAAAAAAGCAGGACTGCACATATGTACAGTCCTGAAAGTTAAATATTAAATTGATTAAGCCTCGGCTCTGTTTATTGCGTTGAGAACACCGAGAACTGATGCAACATTGACATTTGAGTCAATGCCGATGCCGAAAATGTTCTTTCCGTCAGGCTTTTTGAGTTCGATGTATGAAACAGCCTTTGAATCAGAACCCTGAGAAATTGCGTGCTGACTGTATGAGATGAACTCGTACTTGTCAAGACCAACCTTTTTGAGTGCATTGAAGAATGCGTCAATAGGGCCGTTACCGACACCGCTGAGAGAAACCTCTTCGTTGCCGTCAATTTTCATCTTGCCCTTGAAGTGAACATAATCCTTGCCGTTTTCGCTCTCTTCATAAATTTTTCTGCTTGAGAGAACATATTTCTGCTTATGTTCAAGATAATTCTTTTCGAATACTTCAAACAACTCTTTTGGGATAAGCTCTCTGCCAAGTTCCTCACACTTTGCCTGTACAAGTTTTGAAAATTCAGGGTGCATTCTCTTCGGCAGGTCATAGCCGAAGTTGTTGTTCATAACAAAAGCCGCGCCGCCCTTGCCGGACTGTGAGTTGATTCTGATAATCGGCTCGTACTCTCTGCCGACATCTGCGGGATCAATCGGAAGGTAGGGAATTTCCCAGTATTCGGAACCGCTATCCTTCATATACTTCATACCCTTGTTGATAGCATCCTGATGTGAACCGGAAAATGCAGTAAATACAAGCTCACCGATATATGGCTGACGAGGATCAATCTTCATATTTGTGCAACGCTCGTAGATTTCACGGAGCTTTGGAAGATTCGAGAAGTCAAGCTTAGGGTCAACGCCCTGTGTATACATATTAAGACCCATTGTAACAATATCCATATTACCTGTACGCTCACCGTTGCCAAAGAGTGTACCCTCAACTCTCTCGGCACCTGCAAGCAATGCAAGTTCACCTGCGGCAACACCGCATCCACGGTCATTGTGAGGGTGAATACTGATGATAGCGGCGTCACGATGCTTAAGATTTCTTATAAAGTATTCAATCTGGTCTGCAAATGTGTTTGGTGTACACATCTCAACAGTATTCGGAAGGTTGAGTATTACTTTGTTGTCGGCAGTTGAACCGAGTGCCTCAATAACTGCGTCGCAAATCTTAACTGCGTTTTCAGGCTCAGTACCGCTGAAACTTTCGGGAGAATATTCAAATCTGAAGTTTGTATCTCCATCATATTCATCTGTAAGCTGTTTAATAAGCTTTGCACCGTCAACGGCAATCTTTGTTACGCCGTCCATATCGGTTTTGAAAACAACTTTTCTCTGGAGAGTTGAAGTTGAATTGTAGAAATGAATAATTACATTCTTAGCACCCTTAACAGCTTCAAAAGTTTTTCTGATAAGATGTTCTCTTGCCTGAACGAGAACCTGAATTGTTACATCATCGGGGATGTGATTTTTTTCAATAAGTTCACGGCAGATTTCGTACTCTGTTTCAGATGCACTCGGAAAACCGATTTCGATTTCCTTAAAACCCATATCGCAAAGTGCGTGGAAGAATTCAAGCTTTTCTTCAAGATTCATAGGGTCAACAAGTGCCTGATTGCCGTCACGAAGGTCAACACTGCACCAGATAGGTGCTTTTGTTATAGTGTTGTTCGGCCACTGTCTGTCCGGCAGGTTAATCTGCTTAAAGGGAATGTACTTTTCAAATGATGGTTTCATTATAATAACCTCCTGTTAAATAGCACAAAAAAATCGCCCCTAAAGAAAGGGACGAATAAAATCCGTGGTACCACCCGTATTCAAGAACACATCACTATGTTCTCCTTAAAGACTTCTAACAAAGTCTCGACCGATAACGCAGTCTGGCGTTTCGCATTACATATATAATGGTATATATACTTCACACGAAAAACTCGGGGATGAGCTATCCATACAATGTTCCACGCCGACTCACACCAACCGTCGGCTCTCTTTGCAGGTTCATTTGTATCTTGTTCCCGTCACTGTTTTTTAAGGGGATTCATTTGTTAATACTATTATATATATATACCCATTCTTTGTCAAGAAAATTGTTTCAAAAATCTGTCAAACGGAAGATTATTTTGATATATAAGGATATATGGGCAATTTTAGGATAAAATAGCTAACAAACGCAATCAAAATGTGCGAATTGCCGATAATGTAAAAAAGCAAAAAAATTGTCAAAAAGGGGTTTACAAAAAGGGGAAGTGCTGATATAATATCAACTGTTGCGCTGAGAGGCACGGCAGACAAGAGA
>CACXEX010000062.1 GCA_902766775.1 uncultured Ruminococcus sp.
ACTCAAATCAGCAAAAAACAATACAAAACAAGCGGCAGTTTAAACAACCACCACTTGTCAATTTCAATTATTCTGTTTTAATGCTACGCCAACTATTGACATAGAGCCAAATGGTGGTTATAACTAATTCAAGCACGAGAAAGAGGCATACCGCACGGTATGCCTCTTATTTTGATGACTTTGTACTTTTCACTAGACTTTTAAAATAAAGATAAGGAGCCCTTCTGTTTTCTGTCTGCTCTTTGTCTTTTATTATATAGTATTGCTATACTAACATTGTGTTTTATTTGATTTCAGTCAAGTGATTTCGTTAGTTATGCCAACATTTCAACATAAACGTAAATGAACCACAGTCTATAATTTAGCTACTGTTTGTCAGAATATAAACTAATAAAAAAGTAATGTCACCCTTTTAAGTTTCTCACGGCTTATTTGTACCAATTTCTGTTCAATATTCAACAGCGTACCAATTCGAAGCTATATTTCTGCAATTTTTTGAATCGAAATTTTGATTTTGAACATTGTCCTTAGAATAAATCAAGGACAAATCCTGATTAAGATACGAAAAAGATATTTCATCATCAACGCATTCAATGTAATCAAAGTCATACTTATCGAAAATTTCATACACCAAAGCTGTTATATTATCCTTTTCGGAAGAATTTAAGTCTAAATTTGTCTGATAGTACAGAGTATCTTTGTAAAAATATTTTTCTGAATCATCCGTTAAGGGCTTGTCATGAGATATACTTTCTATCTTATACTCCGCAATAAGACTTGCTATTTTTGCAAAGTTATCTTTATCGGCTGAATAAATTTGCGAAAGGTATTCAGAGTCATAATATCCCCGTCTTATATCATCTATTACAGGAAAGATAATCGAATAAATTCCACCAATCAAAAACAAAACCAACAACGCCATAATAACAATCGTTTCAAGCAAAAATAATTTGTGCTTTTTAAAGTCAACATATTTCATATCAGCCACCCACTTACTACACACACGGTAAAGATAATCGAAAGAGCAACAGAAATAACAGTTATTAAGGCAACTGTCTTTTTGTTCAAATTCGGAATGTCAGGTACAATTAAAGCAGAGTGTGCTACAAAGATAATAAACGGAATTGATATAAAGCATACAACAGTTACGGACATAAATGCGGAAAAAGTTCCGATAATTAAATAAATCAAAATGTTTTTATTGATTTTCTTTTTGCTGAAAACAGGTACACAAATTACAGTTGCTACCGCAACTATAATAAAAGCGATTGCAAATAAATAGTAAGCAGTTTTACAATAAGTCGGGTAAAACAATTCATCTATTTGGTTGAACAAGTTGATAATATAATAGTATTTATTCATAGTAAAAAACCACTTACATAAACAATTATCTTCTTTTATGATAAAAAGCAGAAGTCAAATCATAAATTAAGGATGCACGAGATAAAACCATTCCTTTAGCAAAGCCTAGTGCATTTATAACTGTAACTCCTACACTACGCATCAAAATCTTAGCCGGAATAGACAAAACTCCGCAAACAACAGTTATACCAGCAGCGACCAATCCTAAATACATCCAGAATTTTGCAATGTTCACCTGCTTTTTATGATTTTTTTTACTTAATTTGTGACGATTATATTGTTTGTTCAATTTTTTGATTTGATTATTATAATCTCTAATGGTTATAACTGCACTTGCCATACCAATGGCAATGCTAGCTATAATTTTGAACCACTTCCATGGAGAAAATAAAGATGCATAGCTCAAAATCATTCCCGCAATATTAAGAATAATAGAAAGTGTACTATAACCACTATTATCAATATTGTTTATAGAATTATTCTCACAATAAGAGTATAAATTTGAACTCAGTACACTACCAGTAAGGCTAGTGTAAGTAAAGTCATCCGCATTCAAAAATCTGCCCGCGAATGAGTCGTAATAACGAGACTGGAGATAGTACAAGCCTGTTTCAGTATCATAAACATAGCCACGGTAGCGAATCGGGTTTATTTCTCGAATTGTCGGCTCGCCTTTGGTATCTTTTATGTTACCCCAAGCGTCATAAACATAGCTTGCGACTTCTGTGCCTGCGAGGTCAATAATTCTGATTACATCTCCCTGCAAGTTTTTCACATAAAAGTACATTGTACCGTTATATGAGAATGAGGTTGCACTTCCGTCACTGTCGTA
>CACXEX010000063.1 GCA_902766775.1 uncultured Ruminococcus sp.
CGGAGTTTGCACCGTTTGTGAATATGTCTGCGGACATAAAGATGATAATAAGGATCACAAGTGTGACATCTGCAAAAAGGTCATTTCAGACCACATCGGCGGAAAGGCAACCTGTAAAGACAAGGCAGTTTGCGAGATCTGTGGTAAGGCTTACGGTGAACTTGACGTAACAAATCATGCCGACCTCAAGCACACCCCTGCAAAGGCGGCTTCTAAGACCGCCGAAGGCAATATCGAATACTGGTACTGTGATGGTTGCTGTAAGTATTACAGAGACGCTGCGGCAACCAAAGAGATTGAAAAGGCTGACACCGTAATAAAAAAACTGCCGGAAGATTTGAGGTCACCTCAGACCGGCAATAACAGCAATTGCATGCTGTGGATCGCACTGCTGTTCATCAGCGGCGGAGCTGTTATCGGCATAACGGTTGTAAGCAGTAAGAAAAGGCACAAGAGCTAACAAAGCGGGTTAACCAACACGGCGGCTATCGAAAACGGTAGCCGCCTTTTTTTGTGATTAGCAAAAATTATTTGATTAACAAGTCACTCAGTTATATTTTCTTTCCAAATGTAATATATTTAACTATAAAACATAAAGGAGAGAAAAATATGGAGTTTAATCAGGAAAACCGCTCGTTTTGCACACCGTCAGCTGTGCTTGACACGGTTGCCGAACAGCTTGCAGATGTTGACCTTACTCTGCCCGATTATTGTCCGGATATTGAAAAAATTCTGAAATGTACCCTAACACCCAAAATTCAGAGTAGAACCCTTTCGGGAGGTCAGCTTCAAGTTGACGGTTTTTGCACGGTAAATGTGATGTATGTTGAGAGCATAAACAAAAGTGTGCGCTGTTGCGAACAGAGCGTGAATTTTTCACAGAGTTTTTCCGTAAAAGACGCTCCCGACAATCCGGTCATAATAACGAAAACCAAGCCGGAATACATAAACTGTCGGGCACTCAGCCCCCGCAGACTTGTTATGCACGGAGCATTTTCATTGTATGCAAAGGTTCTTTCCAAAACTCAGACGAGCATTTTCACACCGCCGGAAAATATTGAAACAAACAAAAAGACTGTCGCCTGTGCTGATTTAAAGTCGTTCTGTCAGGAACAGTTTTCAGTTTGTGAAGAAATATCAGTCGGAGAAAAGCCTCAGATTGAGTCAATTCTCCACAGCGATGTAAGTGTCGGAGTAACTGACGCTAAGGCTGTGACAGGAAAACTAATGCTAAATGGCGAATTAAATCTCAAACTCTTGTATCTTTCAAATGTTGAAAGCGGCGAAACGGGTAAACTTGATTACCTTTTGCCGTTCAATAAGATTATTGACTGTGAAGGAATTGACGAAGATACAGTGAACTGTGTTTCCTGTGATGTTATGTCGTATGACATCAGGCTTAAGAACGACGTTCTTGCCGAAAAACCGTCCGTTATCCTTGATGTAAAACTGTGCGTTACCGAGGAGGGTTATATAACCCGCGAAGAAGAGATTGTCTGCGACGCTTATTCAACCGAATTTTCTTCACTTCCTGAATTTGAACAGCTTAAAATTACAGGTGAAGTAATTCCCCTGAATGAACCGCATATGGAAAAGCTGTCTGTAAAGGTTGATGACGGCAAAATTTCTAAGATACTCGACATTTTTACCGAACAGATAACCGCCGAACCGTCACACGATGATAGAGGAATGGTAATAAGCGGTAAAATCAACATATGTATATTGGCACTAAACGGGGAAGAAATGCCTGTGTTTATCGAGCGTTCAGCCGATTATGAACACATTCTGCCGCAGAATGATTGCATCTGTGCAAAAATATCAGGTACACGGACTGCAAGCATAAGCTACCGCCTTGCGGAAGATGATGTAATTGAAATCCGCTGTGAGCTTAAAATCTGCGGGGCAGCTTTTTCAGAAAATAGGGTAAACGCTGTAAAAAACGTGAGTATTTTTGAAGATAAACCTATACCTCCCGAAAATTGCGCTCTCACATTGTATTTCGCAGGCAAGGGAGAAAAATTGTGGGATATTGCAAAATCGCACAATACAAGGCTCGATTTGTTACTCTCTGAAAATTCAACAGAAAATCAGGTGCTTGACGCACCGAAGATGCTGTTGATTCCGAGAATATAGGGAGGTATAAAAATGGAAGAAAGAAATGTTTATCAGGATATTTCCCGAAGAACAGACGGCGATGTGTATATCGGTGTAGTCGGACCTGTCAGAACGGGAAAATCTACATTTATAAAGAGGTTTATGGATTCGCTTGTCCTGCCTAATATCCGTGACGAGGCTGTCTATAAGCGTACTGTTGACGAACTTCCTCAGTCTGCCGCGGGAAGAACAATAATGACAACCGAGCCTAAGTTTATCCCGGAAGAGTCGGTTGAAATCAACCTCGGCAGTAACACGACCCTCAATGTTCGTATGATTGATTGTGTCGGATATATTGTAAAAAGTGCAATCGGTTACAGCGAAGAGGACGAACCGAGAATGGTAAAGACTCCGTGGTCAAATGAGGCAATTCCCTTTGATGATGCCGCAGAAATCGGCACAAAAAAAGTAATTACCGACCATTCAACAATCGGCCTTGTAATCACAACCGACGGAACAATCAGCGATATTCCGAGAGAAGACTACATTGAAAGTGAAAAACGCGTAATAAATGAGTTAAAGTCAATCGACAAGCCGTTCATAATTCTCCTCAATTCTGTCAATCCGACAGCCGATGAAACAATAAATCTTTCAAATGAAATGACAGCGGAGTATAAAGTTCCTGTAATTCCCGTTAGCTGTATGGAACTTGACGAAACAGAAATCAAGAGAATACTCGCACAACTTTTGTTTGAATTTCCTATCCGTGAAATCAAGGTTGATATTCCCAAGTGGGTTGTAAAACTTGATAAGGACCACTGGCTTAAATCCGTTGTATTCGACTCAATAAAGAAGAGTGCCGCAAAAATTGAAAAAATCAGACAGATTCAGCAGACCGTTACAGAACTTGAGCAATGCGAGTACATCACCTCCGCAAGCGTAACCAACCTTGACCTCGGAAAAGGCTATGCGGAAATGGCGGTGTCAATCAAAAGAGAACTGTTCTATAAGGTTATTTCCGAAGAAACGGGACTTGAGATAACTGAAGAATACGAACTTCTCAATTGCATAAAGAATCTTTCGCAAAAGCAGAAAGAATTTGACAAAATTGCTCAGGCATACGAACAGGTCAAGGAAACGGGCTACGGAATCGTTATGCCGACAATTGATGAACTCACCCTTGACGAGCCGCAGATTATTAAACAGAGCGGAAAATACGGCATAAAGCTGAGGGCAAGTGCACCGTCAATTCATATGATGAAAATTTTCACTCAGACCGAAGTGACGCCTATTGTAGGCTCGGAGCAGCAGTCGGAAGAACTTGTCTCGTATCTTCTCAGAGAATTTGACGAAAATCCCGAAAAGATTTGGGAGAGTAATATTTTCGGCAAGTCGGTGCACGAACTTGTGAATGAAGGACTCCATAACAAGCTGTACAGAATGCCTGCCGATGCAAGAAGGAGAATAGGGGAGACAATTGAGAAAATTATCAATGACGGCTGCAACGGATTGATATGTATAATTCTGTAACGGCAAATAACGACAAAATTGAAAAGCTTTAATTCACAAATTAATTTATTACAATAAAAATAAATTAGTCATATCGCCAAAAAATTATTCACCCCATA
The DNA here is from genome assembly GCA_902766775.1 of uncultured Ruminococcus sp. Taxonomy (GTDB): domain Bacteria; phylum Bacillota; class Clostridia; order Oscillospirales; family Acutalibacteraceae; genus Ruminococcoides. The sequence continues at coordinate 3,723 of CACXEX010000063.1, forward strand.
TTTGTTATTGAAAATGTTTCGGGAATAAAGTATAATATTCCTATATGCAAATGACAAATATGGGGGTTGTTTTATGAATCTTTCCGATGTAGCTTTATTGGCTAAAGAGGAGCTTTCCCTTGCTGAAAAAGGTATTGCCTCGGCAAAAGTTGTTCTTACAGGTTTTGTTGTTGTATTCGCAATGCTGATTCTCTTGATTTTCATAATCAAGATTTATGGTGCAATCGTTCAGAAAGCTCAGAGTATAGGCGAGAAAAACAAAGAGAAGAAGGCAGAAATCGCAGCAGAAACTCCTGCTCCTGTTGTTGCCGCTCCTGTTGTTCCTGCTCAGACAGACGGTGTTTCCGATGAGGTTGTTGCCGTAATTTCCGCAGCAGTTGCCACAATGTACGGCTCTTCCGAAAAAGCAAGAATCAAGAGTATTAAAAAGTCATCAGACGGCGGCCGTTCCGCATGGGCAAAAGCCGGTGTACTTGATAATACCCGCCCGTTTTAAGGCAAAGTTTTAAGGGAAAGGATGTTATCTAATGGAAATTTTACAAGGCTTTGTTGAAGCCGTTGTCGGTATCTTTGAAGGATCCGGCCTGTCAACTCTTAATTGGCAGAACTATGTAATGATTGGTATTTCAATCATTCTGCTCTACCTTGCTATCAAAAAGCAGTATGAGCCGCTCTTGCTTCTTCCTATTGCATTCGGTATGCTGCTTGTTAACCTTTATCCGAGCATTATGTCTCCGCCTACAACAGAACTTTTGACAGAAACCCAATGTGCCGCGCAGAATGTTGCGGTGTCGGGACATGCCAAGACGGTTATTGACGGTGTGACTTATATAGAAAATCCGACCTACGGCGGACTTCTCTATTACCTCTATCAGGGTGTTAAACTCGGTATTTACCCACCGCTTATCTTCCTCGGTATCGGTTGTATGACTGACTTCGGTCCTCTCATCTCTAACCCGAAGAGCCTTATCCTCGGTGCTGCTGCACAGATCGGTATTTTCCTTACATTTACCGGTGCTATTTTCCTCGGATTTACAGAGGCAGAGGCAGGTGCTATCGGTATCATCGGTGGTGCTGACGGTCCGACAGCTATTTATGTAACAACAAAGCTTGCTCCGCACCTTCTCGGCTCAATCGCAATTGCCGCCTACTCTTACATGGCGCTTGTTCCGATTATCCAGCCGCCTATTATGAAGGCTCTCACAACAAAGAAAGAGCGTTCTGTTGTTATGGAGCAGCTCCGTCCTGTTTCTAAGATTGAGAAGATTATGTTCCCGGTAATCGTTGTTATTATCATCGCAATCTTCCTTCCTGACGCAGCTCCGCTCGTTGGTATGCTTATGCTTGGTAACCTCTTCAAAGAGTCAGGCGTTGTTGAAAGACTTAGCAAGACAGCTCAGAACGAGCTTATGAATATCATCACAATCTTCCTTGGAACAACAGTCGGTGCTACTGCATCAGGCCAGAACTTCCTTACTCTTGATACAATCAAGATTATTATTCTCGGTCTTCTTGCATTCTGCATGGGTACTGCATTCGGTGTTCTCTTTGGTAAGATTATGTACAAGGCAACAGGCGGCAAGGTTAACCCACTTATCGGTTCTGCAGGTGTATCTGCCGTTCCTATGGCTGCTCGTGTATCACAGAAGGTTGGTCAGGCTGAAAACCCCGGCAACTTCCTCCTTATGCACGCCATGGGCCCGAATGTTGCAGGTGTAATCGGTTCTGCTGTTGCAGCCGGCGTACTCCTTAATGTAGTAGGCTGATAACCGTAACAACATTATGTGAAATTAAATTTAAAGGAAGTCTTTGAGGCTTCCTTTATTTTTTTGCCTTTTCGTAAAAATAAGGACCGCAATTTTGTGTAAAATTATATACATTATTTAAATTATTATTCCGTGTAAGAATTATTACACCGTATTCATAAGATATAATAAGATGTAAATATGCGAAAATGCGCAAAAAAACGCAGTTTTTGTGTTTAATGCAGATTTTATTTTGTGAATTTAATTTAAAAGGAGCTATATAAATGGCAAAGAATGTAACCATTCAGAGAATTGTCGGTGTTCTTTTGCACAGAATAAAGTTTATTATTCTTGCAACTGTTGTAATGGGACTGCTGTTCTTTATGTATTCACGCTTTGTGATTGCACCAATGTACAGCACATCAACTATGATTTATGTTCAGAATTACAGTTCGTCTCAGCGTGCTGACGCGAACTCAAAGGGCACAACAGCGACAAAGGGAACAGATGATACTAAAAAGACGACTAACGAAGAAAACCAGAAGATTTATCCTGCAGATATTTCTGCTTCATCAAATCTTGCCGAGATATGCGTTACACTCTTTAAAAACTCAGATGAAATGACTGCGCTTTATGACGGTTGCAATGTTAATGTTGCTGTAACTGACGGTACTTTCTTTATCACGATTACCGTTGACGGTACGGATGCTCAGAAATGTGCCAATGTTGCAAATCAGCTTGCCGAAAAGGCTGCTGAAGTTTACAAAACAAAGTTCAGTTACGGTCAGATAGGAACACTCCGTCAGGCAAACGTTCCGTCAGCTCCATATGCTCCGAGCAACACAAAGAATATGCTCATAGGTGCGGCAATAGGTTTCATTGCATCTTGCCTCATTTCTATCCTTATTGAGCTTATTGATACAACAATCAAGTCAGAAGACGATATCCAGGATATCTATGGAATTCCTGTATTTGCCGAAATTCCCGACTTTGAGAATCAGGGTTAAGGAGGAACTATGGCTGCTAATTTTAAATTATTCAAAAAGAAAGACAATAAAAAAACCGATGGACAGAATTTTTCTCTTTCTGACAAGAGTAAATTTGCAATTGTTGAGGCATACAAGGCCGCAAGAACCAATATTATGTTCTCCCTTTCCGCAAAGGAAAAGAAATGCTTTGCTGTAACAAGTTATTCAAAGGGAGAAGGCAAAAGTACGGTTTCTGCAAACCTTGCAATTTCATTCTCTAAAATGGAGAAAAAGGTACTGCTTATCGACTGTGACCTTCGTCGCCCGAACATTCACAACATTTTTAAGCTCGATAATAAAAACGGTCTTACCAATGTAATAGGTAAGATGGTCGATATTGATGAGGCTATAAAGCATGATGTTCTGCCTAATCTTGATATTTTATCCGCCGGAACGATTGCTCCTAACCCTTCCGAACTTATGTGTAGTACCCGTTTTTACGAGCTTTACGAACAGTTTATAAGAGATTATGACTATGTAATTTTTGACACCGCACCAATCGGTGTTGTTGCCGATGCTCTGCTCCTCAAGGATATGATTGCAGGTTTTGTTGTTGTTGTTCGTGAACGCTCGACAACTCATGGTGACTTACAGCATCTTCTTGACAGTGTTAAGCTTGCCGATTCTACGGTTCTCGGTATGCTTGAAGTCGGCTGTACTTATGATTCAAAAAGACGAAAGAAAGGCTATTATTATTATCAGTATTATTAATGCCTGTTAATTTGTCAATTACAGCACAAAAATATTAATTTTCTTAATAATAAACAAAAACCCACAGACTTGCTAACTTTCACCAAAAATGACAGTTGCAGGTCTGTTCTTTTTTGTGAAAATAAAAATGCAAGATTACAAAAAACATCTTGCATTTTCCGGTGATATAGAGTAAAATATACTAGAAATTTAAAATGCATTTGCAATTATATTTTAAGGAGTTATTCAAAATGGGTTATCTTGACTTGAGTAAACAGGAACTTGAAAAAGAGTACAGCAATCTTTCAAAGAGATTTGAAGAGATTAAAGGTAAAGGACTTAACCTCAATATGGCAAGAGGCAAGCCTTCAAAGGAACAGCTTGACCTTTCTTTACCGATGCTTGATGTAATTAACAGCAAATCTGATTTCATCGGCGACGATAATATGGATTGCCGTAACTACGGTCTTCTTAACGGTATTTCAGAATGCAGACAGCTTTTTGCAGAAATTCTCGGTGTTGACGCTGAGTCAGTTATTGTCGGCGGTTCTTCAAGTCTTAATATGATGTTTGACACAATTTCATGTTTTATGACTGCCCCTGTTGTTGAGGGCTGCAAGCCTTGGTACGAAGTAAAGAACAGAAAGTTTCTTTGTCCTGTTCCGGGTTATGACCGCCACTTTGGAATCACACAGTATTATGGTTTTGAGCTTATTCCGATTCCTATGGATGACAACGGTCCTGATATGGATATGGTTGAAAAACTCGTTTCTGAAGATGATTCAATCAAGGGTATCTGGTGTGTTCCTAAATACTCAAATCCCGCAGGTACAACATACAGTGATGAAGTAGTAAAGCGTTTTGCTGCTTTAAAACCCGCAGCAAAAGATTTTAGAATTATGTGGGATAATGCTTATTGTATTCATGAAATCAGCGATACACCCGATGTATTGCTCAACATTATGGATGAGTGCAAAAAGACAGGCAATGAGGATCTCCCGATTATGTTCTGTTCAACTTCAAAAATTACATTCCCGGGTTCAGGTGTTGCCGCTATGGCTGCGTCACCGAATAACCTCAAGGTTCTCCGTGAAAAATATAATTATGAAATTATCAGCTATGACAAGATAAATATGCTCCGCCATGTAAGATTCTTCAAGGATTTTGACGGTGTGCTTAAGCATATGGAAAAGCATAAGGCTATTCTCAAGCCTAAGTTTGATATTGTTCTTGACACACTTGATAAGGAGCTTGCACCGGCTGAAGTTGCTTCCTGGAAAAAACCTCATGGCGGTTACTTTGTAAGCGTTGATGTATATGAAGGCACTGCAAAGAGAACAGTAGCCCTCTGTAAAGAGGCTGGAGTTGTCCTCACAGGTGCAGGTGCAACATATCCTCTCGGCCTTGATCCAAAAGATTCTAACATCAGAATTGCTCCGACATTCCCTCCCAACAGCGAGCTTGAGGTTGCAATGGATGTTTTCTGTACTTGTGCAAAGCTCGCTGCCTGCGAGAAGATTTTGAACAAGTAATCATCAATTGAAATTTTGCGCCAATGCGATTATGGAACAATTTTGTACAGAGTTTATAACATTAAGATGTATTTTTCGATAAATTGAATTCTTTTTTTATTAAATATTTCCGTATCCATTGACATTTTCTCAAAAAAATTCTATAATAACTCTGTTACGGTCTGTGATAATATGTTCGTGAAAGAGTTATTTTGACTTTAGAGCAAAATAAAATCACAGCCAATTATTTAACGGAGGTTTCAAAGGCATGAAAAGAGTTCCAAAGCCTGTATTCTTTGTCGTAGCTTTGCTGATACTTGCCTTTTCATTTACTGCTATTTTTGGTATTTCCTACTATACCGGCGATAACAAAACAACAGTATTAAAGGGCATCAGTGATATACGATGGGGAATTGACATCCGTGGCGGTGTTGAAGCAACATTCAAACCGGCAGGAGATGTTGACGCAACTGACGAGCAGCTTGAGTCTGCAAAGTCAATCATTGAATTAAGAATGGTATCTCAGGGTATCACAGATTATGAGCTTTATGC
>CACXEX010000064.1 GCA_902766775.1 uncultured Ruminococcus sp.
CAAATATATTTGGTGACCCGGACGAGAATCGAACTCGTGTTACCGCCGTGAAAGGGCGGTGTCTTAACCGCTTGACCACCGGGCCAAATATGGTAGCGGAAATAGGACTTGAACCTACGACACTTCGGGTATGAACCGAATGCTCTAGCCAGCTGAGCTATTCCGCCATGTAAAACATGTGTTGCTAACCGGTCGCTAACCGAAATCAGCAAGATTTATTATAAGGCATAAAGGACGATTTGTCAACACTTTTTTTGATTTTTTCTAAAAAAGTTTTTTAAATTTGAAAATCCGCTTTTCAGGGCAGAAAATGTTACTATTCTGCCCCAAATCACGGAATAAAGTTTAATAATTTGTCAATTACTCAAGAAAAGCTGCACCAATAATACCTGCATCATTGCCAAGACTTGCCTTGCAGATGACTGTCTGCTTATCGTTATGCTTTGTATATCTTTCCTTTTCGATAATTGTACGAAGAGGGGCAAGAAGATTTTCGCCCTGATTTGAAATACCGCCACCGATACAAAGAATATCAGGCTGGAAAATATTGATAATATTTACAAGACCGCAAGCGAGATAACCGATATACTCATCAATTACAGCCTTTGCGTTTGCGTCACCTGCAAGAACAGCATCAAAAGCAGTCTTGCCTGTAACCTTGTTAATATCGCCGTCACAAGACTTGAGCATATAACTAAAGTCAAAGTTTTCTTTGAGGATTTCCTGCTTTGTGAGGTTGATAAGACCTGTTGCTGAAGCATAAGCCTCCCAACAACCCTTTCTGCCGCACGCACATTCCTTACCGTCTTTAACGATAACCATATGTCCAAGCTCAGCGCCCGCATAGTTAGAACCGCTGTAAATTTTGCCGTTGATGATGATACCGCCGCCAATACCTGTGCCGAGTGTGATTGCAATCGCATTCTTTGCACCCTTTGCACTGCCTGCGAGATACTCGCCAAGGGCAGCTGCATTTGCGTCATTTTCAATGTAAATCTTTGTATTGAGTCTTTCCTCCATCATCTTTACAACCTGCCAGTTGTGGAAGAAAAGGTTAGCTGAATATTCAATAACGCCTGTTTTAGGGTTAACCGCACCGGGAACACCGATACCGATTGACTCAATATCATCAATTTTGAGTTTTGCTTTATCAATTGCCTTTAAAGCGACCTCTGCCATACTGTCGCAGATTTCACTCTCGGGACGGGGTACATTTGTTTTACAGCTTGCCTTTGCGATAATTTCGTAATTCTCGTCAACAACACCGGCAACAATATTTGTTCCGCCCAGATCTATTCCGAGTCTGTACATAAACTGTCGGCACATCCTTTTCATTTAATTTTACGAATTTTTAGAATTTATCAATTATGAATGATAAGAGTAGTTAGGAGCTTCCTTTGTAATCTGAATATCATGCGGATGGCTTTCACGAAGACCTGCGCCTGAAATCTGAACAAATCTTGCTTTTTCGTGGAGATCCTTAATAGTTGCACAACCTGTGTAACCCATACCGGCACGAAGTCCGCCGAGCATCTGATAAATTGTGTCTGAAAGCGGTCCCTTGTAAGGTACACGACCTTCAACACCTTCCGGAACAAACTTGTTGTTGCTTGCCTGGAAGTATCTGTCTGCGCTGCCTTTACCCATTGCGCCAAGGCTGCCCATACCTCTGTAAACCTTAAACTGTCTGCCCTGATAAATTTCGTTATCTCCTGGGCTTTCGGCACAACCTGCAACAAGTGAGCCGACCATAACAACATTACCGCCTGCGGCAAGTGCCTTAACAATATCACCGCTGTACTTGATACCGCCGTCTGCGATTACAGGGATACCGTACTTTGATGCTTCACAAGCAGCGTCATAGATAGCTGTAATCTGCGGAACACCGATACCTGCAACGATTCTTGTTGTACAGATAGAACCCGGTCCGATACCAACCTTAATAGCGTCTGCACCTGCGTCAATAAGAGCCTTTGCAGCCTCAGCGGTTGCAATGTTACCTGCGATAAGCGGAAGGTTTGGATATGCCTTTTTAACCTTTGCAACAGACTGAACAACATTTGAATTGTGACCGTGTGCAGAGTCAAGAACAACAACGTCAACCTGTGACTCAACAAGAGCGGCAACTCTGTCAAGAACATCCTTTGTAGCACCGATAGCGGCACCGCAGATGAGTCTGCCCTTATCATCACGAGCAGAGTTAGGATACTGAACGCTCTTTTCAATATCTTTAATTGTAATAAGTCCCTTAAGACTGCCGTCTTTGCCGACAATCGGGAGCTTTTCAATTCTGTGTTTACGGAGAATCTGCTGAGCCTGTTCAAGTGTTGTACCAACAGGAGCTGTAACAAGGTTTTCGTGTGTCATAACAGCTGAAATCGGCTGTGCAAAATCAGCGCCTGTCATAAAGCGCATATCACGGTTTGTGATAATACCGACAAGCTTGCCTTCACGACAAATCGGAACACCCGAAATTTTATACTTACCCATAAGCTCGTCAGCATCTCTTACTGTGTTTTCAGGAGAAAGGAAGAACGGATTTACGATAACGCCGTTTTCACTTCTCTTTACTCTGTCAACCTGATCTGCCTGCTTTTCAATTGACATATTCTTGTGAATAATACCAACACCGCCCTCACGAGCCATGGCAATTGCCATATCTGTTTCAGTTACGGTATCCATTGCGGCAGTCATAAGCGGAGTATTAAGCTTGATTGTCTTGGTAAGATGAGTTGACACATCTACATTCTTCGGTTCAACATCGGACTCACCCGGAATAAGAAGAACATCGTCGAATGTAAGGCCTTTTTTGCCAAATTTTTCGTCATAACTTGTATTCAGCATATTATTCCTCCATACTACAAAATTCGATTTTTTATTATTACCTATAATTATAACAAATCGGTCTGTGATTATCAAGACGGAAACCGTTTTTTTGAATAAAATTTTTGCATTTTATTTTTCTGTATTGACATTATGCTCCGTAAATTATAAAATATTATTGTATTGCCTGTTTTACTGCATATTTTGAATATTTGCTGTATTTTGCTTTGATTTTACAGGCTCATTATGTAATTTTACAAGAGGTATAAAATGGACAAAACTAAAAAGAATTTTAAGAGAATAATTTCAGCGGGTCTTCTTGTTTTTGCTGTTGCCGCCTTTACCGGATGTTCTGATTCGTCAAGCTCTCAGACCCCCGAAACTACAACCGCAACTACCGAGGCTCAGACCACACAGCAGGCAACAGAGGAAACAACAAAGTCGGATACAACAAACGAGTCTTTTGACCTCAAATCACTTCATGTATGTAAGGACAATCCCGATGACGATCTTGTGGGAACATGGCAGATTGCCTCTGGTGAAGGTTCACAGTACGAAAGTTTTTACTATATGTTTAACGGCGAGGGCAAGTCAATTTTAATCAGCGGAACATCGGGCTACTTCGGTTCATACACCTACGGAACAGATGACGACAACAATCCGACATTCACAACAAAGCTTGTCTTCGGACTTAACGGAACATACACATACAAGCTTTCAGAAGATAAAAAGACTGCCGAACTCACAAACACGGATACAAAGGCGGTTTCAACGCTCAAAAAGGCTGACAATCCCGACTTTATCCCCACTCCCGACAAAGACGCATCAATTGACGATAAGCTTGTAGGCTGTTGGATGTCAGAGAGCGGTGAGTATCTCTGCTTTGACGAGAGCGGAATTATGTATCAGAATCTTTTTGATTATATGTTTGCATATTCAAACTACACGGCAAGCGAAGGCAAAATTGTTTCAACATATACAACCTCCGATAAGAAAACAACAGATAAATACACATACTCTGTTGACGGCGACACACTTACACTCAATAATGACACATATACAAGAATTTCTTTCAGTGATTTAAAGTGATAAATTGCTATTAAAATCAGCTTTTTACAACATTAATTAAACAGGCTCTTTGTCAATAGTTGGGGTAAACCGAAAAATGAAAATGAACTAAAAATGAAGACAAGTGATAGCATCAAACTGTCGCTTG
>CACXEX010000065.1 GCA_902766775.1 uncultured Ruminococcus sp.
ACAACATTCATGTAATTCACCTCAGTACATTTTATTGCAGATGTTTCAAAGTGTGCGGTATAAATCCGCAAAATGCAGAAACAATATTAAAAGCGGCTAATCCGCAAAAATGAATGAGGAGAATGAATATTATGGAAAACAATGCATATTGCAACCAGAGCATTATGTGCTCGGTAACAAGCTGTAAACATCACAACAACACAAAGGACTACTGCTCACTTGAGGCAATTAAGGTCGGCACTCATGAGGCAAACCCGACTGTTTGTCAGTGTACAGACTGCCAGAGCTTTGAAGCAAAGTGCAACTGCAAGTAATTTGATTTGAAGCTTTCACCCTCAGCCACTCGGACTGGGGGTGTTTTGGCTTTAAAAAGGGGGCGGATTTGTGGGAATTTTTTCATCGGTAATTTTTCAGATTGCGGTTTTGTTTTCTTTTATACTTATCGGTTTTACAATCCGACAGGGCGGATTTCTGCCAGAAAATTCAGCCGAAGTCTTTTCAAAACTTGAGAACAGAATACTTATGCCGGCCGTTGTAATCAACACATTTCGCACCAATTGCACAGTAAAAAACATAAGCGAAAAATGGGTGTTCATAGCATACAGCGCAGGAGTTTTGATGTTCTGCATTGCAACGGGATTTGTGGTGTCAAGGTATCTCGGCAAAACTGAATATCTGAAAAAGGTGTATCGCTATTCAATTTCGGTTTCAAATTTCGGCTTTGTCGGAACTGCAATGGTGTCGGGAATATACGGAGCTGAAAGTATGGAGCTTTTCGACTATCTGATGTTCACTTTACCGCTTAATCTGTTTACTTATTCAATAGGAATTGCATGGCTTGTGCCGAACGGACACGGAAAATTTTCTCTTAAAAATTTTGTCAATCCTATTTTCGTTTCAATCTTTATCGGGGCAATTCTCGGCTTATTGCCGATTCCAAAGTTCAAACTGGTGACAACAATAATCAATTCAACCGCTGCCTGTATGTCGCCGATTGCAATGATTCTGACAGGCTTTGTTATAGGCGGATACAGCTTTGCAAATCTTTTTGGCAAATGGCAAACCTATGTTGTTGCGGGGCTTCGCCTTGTATTTCTGCCGACGGTTTCAGTTCTCATATTGAAACTTTTTAACGCACCGCAAGAGGTAGTTGTTGCAACACTTTGTGCAAACGCAATGCCGCTTGGACTTAACACGATAATCATTCCGTCAGCCTACGGAAAAAGTCCCGATGAGGGGGCAAGTATGGCGCTTGTGTCACAGTTGACGGCAGTTTTCACGATACCGATTTTGTTCTATATACTGCTTTAACTCTTGATTAATTCCCACTCCATTGGTATAATATGATTATAAAAAGAAAATATCGGAGGTTTGATTATGGAATTCTCACAGGTTTTAAATAACAGAAAAAGTACAAGACATTATATAGACAAAAAAGTTGACAAAAATTTGCTTGAAGAAATGCTTTCAGCGGCAAATCTTGCACCGTCATGGAAGAATTCACAAACACCACGCTTTTATGTTGCAACAGGCGAGAAAAGTAAGAATGCCGTAAGAGAGGCACTCCCTGAATTTAACAAGAAAAATTCCGAAAATGCATCTGCTTATATCGTTACAACAGTTGTTCTCAACCGTTCGGGTTTTGAAAAAGACGGTACCGCAGTAACAGAAATCGGCAACGGCTGGGGATATTATGACCTCGGTCTTAACAATATGGCACTTTTGCTCAAGGCAACCGAACTCGGACTTTCAACCCTTGTTATGGGTATCCGTGACGGCGAAAAGCTCAGAAAAGAATTTGACATTCCCGAAACGGAGGCAGTTGTCAGCGTTATCGCAGTAGGCTACACAGATTCCGAAATTGTAAGACCAAAGAGAAAATCTGTTGAAGATTTTGCAAAATTTTTTGAGGACTAAGAGGTTTACATAATGAGTGAATTTATCGAAAAACTGAAATCAAGAAGAAGTGTTCGCAGTTTCAAGTCTGAGATGCCGCCAAAGGAAGTTATTGACGAAATCATTTCCGCAGGTCTGTATGCGCCGTCGGGAATGAACAGACAGCCCGTTATTATCGTTGCCGTAACAAATAAAGAAATGCGTGACAAACTTTCAAAGATGAATGCCGAAATTATGGGAAAAGATGTTGACCCATTCTACAACGCTCCCGTTGTGCTGATTGTACTTGCAGACAAGTCTGCTCCGACATACCTTTACGACGGCACTCTTGTAATGGAAAATCTTATGCTTGCCGCCCACGATGAGGGACTCGGCAGTTGTTGGATTCACCGTGCAAAAGAAGAATTTGAAAGCAAAGAGGGCAAAGAAATCCTTAAATCACTCGGTATTGAGGGTGACTACGAGGGTATCGGTCATTGCGTTATCGGTTACGTGAACGGTGAATATCCCAAAACTTCTCCGAGAAGAGAAAATCGTGTTTTCTATATTGAATAACAATTGAATTCAAAATTTTGTGCCGACAGAAAACTGTCGGCACTTTTCGTATAAATCCGTTCTTTTAAAGTGTCTAAAAGAAAAATCATATTATGCAAACTTTTTCCTGAATTTGTTCCTTGCAAGTTTTTGTAAAATATGGTTTAATAAGTTAGCAAACGCTAATTTGCATAATTCGACATTTTCTGAAAGGAAATTTAAATATGATGATTAATAAAAGGCTGATTAATTCTGTCAGCGAAAGTAAAAAATACATTTTTGGCAATGTGCTGTGCCAATGGATTTCGCTGTGTGCAAACATTGCCGTAATGGGGAGCATAGCCGTGTTTATCGGCAAACTTGTTTCAAAAAAGGTTGAAACGAACAGCATAATTTTGCTTGCGGTGATTGCCGCCGTGTGTATTGCCATCCGTTTCATATGCACAAGGCTGTCGTCAAAAATGGGCTATATGTCGTCAAAAGCGGTTAAGAAAAAGTTAAGAACTTTGATTTTTGAAAAAATTCTCAGACTCGGTGCATCGTACAATGAAAAGGTGAAAACCTCAGAAGTTGTGCAGGTTGCGGTTGAGGGTGTTGACCAGCTTGAAACATATTTTGGCGCATATCTTCCGCAATTTTTTTATGCAATGACAGCACCCCTGACACTGTTCATCGTGACCTGTTTTGTGAATGTTCTGTCGGCGGTAGTTTTGCTTGTTTGTGTTCCGCTGATTCCGATTGCGATTGCGGCAGTTCAAACTTGGGCAAAAAAACTGCTCTCAAAATATTGGGGACAATACACCGCTCTCGGTGATACATTCCTTGAAAATCTTCAGGGACTTACAACTTTGAAAATCTACAAATCAGACCAATATAAAAATGACGAGATGAATGTTGAGGCTGAAAAGTTCCGCAAAATTACTATGAAAGTCCTCACAATGCAGCTTAATTCAATCACAATTATGGACCTTATCGCATACGGCGGTGCGGCTCTCGGTATGATTATGGCTGTTACGGCTTTTTCAAGCGGAAGCGTCAGCCTTTCGGGTTGCCTTTTTATCATTCTTTTGTCAGCCGATTTCTTTATTCCTATGCGTCAACTCGGCAGTTTTTTCCATATTGCAATGAACGGTATGGCTGCCAGCGACAAGATTTTCAATCTGCTTGACCTGCCCGAAGACAAGTCTTGTGAGTCTGATATCGGTAACGGTTGCGATATCGAATGTAAAAATCTGACATTCTCGTATGAAGAGGATCGTGAAATTCTTCACGGAATAAATCTCAGTTTTAAAAAAGGCAGTTTTACCGCACTTGTAGGAAAGAGCGGATGCGGCAAATCAACAGTTGCGTCAATCCTTTCGGGCAAGAACAAGGGATTTTCGGGTGAAGTTACAATCGGCGGGATTCCTATTACGGAAATCAGCGAAAAAAATCTGAAAAAATCACTTACATACATAGGTCATAACAGCAGAATTTTCAAGGGTACCGTTCGTGAAAACCTGCTTATGGCGAAAAATGCCGATGATAACGAGCTGTGGAGTGTTCTCGAAAAGGTAAATCTCGCCGATTTTCTCCGCAGTGAAAACGGTCTTGACACATTTATTAACGAGGGCGCAGGCAACATTTCAGGCGGTCAAAGACAGCGACTCGCTCTTGCAAGGGCATTGCTCCACAACAGCGAAATTTATATATTTGACGAGGCAACCTCAAACATTGATGTTGAAAGTGAAAATGATATTATGGAGCAGATTTTTGAACTTGCAAAGACTAGAACCGTAATTCTGATTTCACACCGACTTGCCAATGTTGTGTCGGCTGACAACATCTATGTTATGTCGAACGGAAATGTTGTTGAGCAAGGAACACACAACGAGTTGCTCCATAAAAACGGAACTTATGCTGAACTCTATAACTCACAAATTCAGCTTGAAAACTACGCAAAGGAGGCGTGATTTGATGAAAAAGAGAAGTAATTTAAAAGTTATGCTCAGGCTTTCAAAACTTGTTGCGCCGCTTTCGGGGTTTATGGTTTTAGCCGTTGCAATGGGTATTGCAGGAAACCTTTGTGCTTCATTTATAACCGTTCTCGGCGGATATGCCGTGCTTGATATTATGAATGTTCCCGTCACAATTTCGGTTACGGTTGCATTTGTTCTTGCTGTTGTATTTGCTGTTCTGCGTGGTATTCTTCGATATGCCGAGCAGTCCTGCAACCATTATATTGCGTTCAAACTGCTTGCACTCATTCGTGACAAAGTGTTCAGGGCTTTGAGGAAACTCTGCCCCGCAAAACTTGAGGGAAGAGATAAGGGCGATTTGATTTCCGTTATCACTTCCGATATCGAACTACTCGAAGTTTTCTATGCTCACACAATTTCTCCTGCAATTATTGCGTTTGTATTTTGTCTTATTTTGGTTGTATTTATTTCAACTTTCAATATCATTCTCGGTATGATTGCCTTGATTGCGTACATTTCTGTCGGAATTATAATTCCCGTTGCCGTTTCAAAAACAAGCGGTAAGAACGGTGAAAAATTCCGCAAAGAATCGGGAGAGCTCAGTTCATTTGTGCTTGACAGTCTTTACGGCGTTGACGAGCTTATCCAGTATGATTGCGGTGATGAGAGAATCGAAAAGATGAACAAAATGACCGACAGTCTTTCAAAAACAGAGAAAAAGCAGAAGAGCCTTTCGGGCAGAAATATTGCAATAACCAACACGATTATCTTTGTTTTTGACATTGTTATGTTGCTTGTAGGGGCGTATCTTTACAGCATTTTAGCCGTAAATCTTGCAGGTGTAATCATTCCGACACTTGCACTTATGAGCTCATTTGGTCCTGCCGTAGCACTTGCAAATCTCGGAAGTACGCTTCAAAATACCTTTGCCGCAGGAAACCGTGTGCTTGATATCCTTGACGAAATTCCCGTTGTCAGTGAAATCAGCGGTAAAAAAGATATTGCGTTCACAGGTGCAAAGGCAGAAAATGTGACATTCTCTTACGGCAATGAAACTATTCTTAAAAATGTTTCGGTTGACATTCCGAAAAAATCAGTTGTCGGAATTATCGGCAAGAGCGGCAGCGGCAAGTCAACTTTGCTGAAACTCTTTATGCGATTTTGGCAGACTGACAGCGGAAAAATCAGCATTTCCGATACCTCGGTTGATGAAATTAACACGGAAAATCTTCGTGACCTCGAAAGCTATGTGACGCAAGATACTCACCTTTTCCACGACAGCATAAAGAATAATCTGAAAATTGCAAAACTTGACGCCACCGATGAGGAAATCATTAATGCTTGCAAAAAAGCGTCTGTTCACGATTTTATTATGAGCCTGCCGAACGGTTACGATACAATGGTCGGCGAACTTGGAGATACCCTTTCTGGCGGTGAAAAACAGAGAATAGGTCTTGCAAGGGCGTTTTTGCACGACGCACCCTTTATGCTTCTTGATGAGCCTACAAGCAATCTTGACAGCCTTAACGAGTCGGTAATTCTCAAATCTTTAAATGAGGAGAGAGAGGACAGAACCGTAGTTCTTGTATCACACAGACAGTCAACAATGCGAATTGCAGACAGGGTATATTCCGTTGAAAACGGGAGGACGAGTTGATGAATAGTTCTAATGTAGAATTAAAACGAGAGAGGGAAAAGCTTGTTGTGTCAAAGATGATTGAGCTTTACTGCCGAAAAAATCATCACACAAAAGGCAAACTCTGCGATGAATGTCAAAGCCTTAATGACTATGCGGTTATGCGCAGCGACATGTGCCCTTTTATGAAGACAAAAACCTTTTGCTCCAACTGTAAAGTCCATTGTTATAAGCCCGAAATGCGTGAGAAAATTCGTATTGTTATGAGGTTCTCAGGTCCGAGAATGATTTTTCATCACCCGATAATGGCAGTACGTCACATTATCGAGAGCAACAAAGAGAAAAAGCATCTTGAAAACGAATAGTCTGTATGCTGTTGCAAGTTCCGGCTTTTTTTATACAGGCTCTTTGTCAATAGTTGGGGTAAACCGAAAAATGAAAATGAACTAAAAATGAAGACAAGTGATAGCATCAAACTGTCGCTTG
>CACXEX010000066.1 GCA_902766775.1 uncultured Ruminococcus sp.
CTCGAACTGGTGGATTCTGTAAACGCCTCTCTCCTCAATGCCGTGAGCACCCTTTTCTTTTCTGAAACAAGGTGAATAGCTTGTGAGAGTGTAAGGAAGATTTTCTTCCTTGTTGATTGTGTCAATGAACTTACCAATCATTGAGTGTTCACTTGTGCCGATAAGATAAAGGTCCTCGCCTTCAATCTTGTACATCATTGAATCCATCTCGGCAAAGCTCATAACACCTGTTACAACATTACTTCTAATCATAAATGGCGGTACGCAGTATGTGAAACCTCTGTTAATCATAAAGTCACGGGCATATGCGATTACTGCACTGTGAAGTCTTGCAATGTCGCCCATAAGATAGTAGAAACCGTTACCTGCAACCTTTCTTGCAGAGTCAAGGTCGATACCGTTGAACTTTTCCATAATCTCTGTGTGATAAGGAATTTCAAAATCAGGTACAAACGGCTCGCCAAATCTCTCAATTTCAACATTCTGGCTGTCATCCTTACCAATCGGAACAGACGGATCAATGATGTTAGGAATCTGCATCATAATCTCTGTTACCTTTGCAGAGAGGTCTGCCTCCTGCTTTTCAAGCTCTGCAAGCTGTTCTGCCTGCTTGGTAACCTCTTCTTTAAGAGCCATACCCTCTTCTTTTTTGCCCTGAGCCATAAGAGCACCAATCTGCTTTGAGATTTTGTTTCTGTTTGAACGGAGTTCATCGGCCTGCTTTTTAACGGCTCTGCTCTTCTCGTCAAGTTCAATTACCTGATCAACAAGCGGAAGTTTGTGATCCTGAAACTTTTTCTTGATGTTTTCTTTTACTGCATCGGGATTTTCTCTTAAAAATTTAATATCTATCATTTTAAAATACCTCTTTTATGTAATGTTATTTAAGTTTATTTGAAAGTTCTGTAAGTTCTTCGTCTGAGTAGAATTCAATCTGAAGAACACCGCCCTGCTTGCCTTTGTTCTTTGATACGCTGATTTTTCGTCCAAGACTTTCAGAGAGTGCAAGCTCAACCATACTGTAAAATGACGGCTTTTTCTCAGGCTTTTCTTCTTTATGAACTGTCGGCTTTTTCTTGCAGATTTTCTCAACCTGTCTTACGGAAAGGTCTTTTGCGATAATCTCATCTGCAAGTTCCGTCATAAGCTCTTCATCTTCAAGTGTGAGCAATGCTCTTGCGTGACCTGCCGAGATTTTGCCGTCTTTCAGATATTCCATAATGTTATCGGGAAGTTTAAGAAGTCTTAAAGCGTTTGCAACCGCCGGACGGGACTTGCCTACAGACTTTGCAACTTCTTCCTGTGAGAAATCATGCTCATCAATAAGAGCCTTGTAGCCGAGAGCCTCTTCAACAGGGCTTAAATCCTCACGCTGAAGATTTTCGATAAGAGCAATCTCCATTGTTTCGGTATCTGTAAGCTCCTTGATTATAACAGGAACTTCGGTAAGGCCTGCCATACGGCTTGCTCTGTATCTTCTCTCGCCTGCCACAATCTGATAACCGCCGAGTGTGAGAGGGCGAACAAGCAACGGCTGTAAAAGTCCGTGCTGTGAAATACTTTCTGCAAGTTCCGACAAAGCCTGTTCGTCAAATTCTTTCCTAGGCTGAGTGCGGTTCGGTTCAATCTCCGAAATTTTGAGTGTTACTGTTCCGCCCTCCGATTCGGAGTCGTTTTCTATAAATATTGCGTTAAGGCCTTTTCCAAGACCACCGAGTTTTTTTGACAAATCAGCCTCTCTCCTTTCCGACTATTTCCTCGGCAAGAGCCGTATATGCCTGACTGCCCTTGCAGGATTTGTCATAATAGATAACAGGCATACCAAAGCTCGGTGCTTCGGAAAGTCTTACTCCCCTCGGGATAACGGTTTTGAAAACCTTTCGTGGGAAGAATTTTTTCACTTCATCTACTACCTGTTGTGTAAGATTAAGTCGTCCGTCATACATTGTAAGCAGAACGCCTTCAATTTCAATTGACTCGTTGTACTGTCTTTTTATTCTTCTTACCGTGTTGATAAGTTGCGACAGTCCCTCAAGTGCGTAATATTCGCATTGAATAGGCACAAGAAATGTGTCGGCAACCGTCAAAGCATTTGCCGTGATAAGTCCGAGTGACGGCGGACAGTCGATGATTATGTAATCATAATACTGCTTTATCGGGAGCAAAGCATTCTTCAAAAGCGCCTCTCTGTGTGGTTTTTCCGCAATTTCAAGCTCTGCGGCAGCCAAATCAAGGCTTGACGGAAGAATGTGCAGATTATCATACGGAGTTGTTAGAACACATTGTTCGGCTTTTGCACCGTCAACAAGAATTGAGTAAGTTGAAAACTTAACTTTGCTCTTATCAATGGCAACACCGCTTGTGGCATTTCCCTGCGGATCAGCGTCAACAAGTAGTGTTTTCTTGCCCATTTTTCCCAAACAAGCCGCAAGATTAACGGAAGTTGTGGTCTTGCCCACACCTCCCTTTTGGTTTGATATTGCAATTATTTTTGCCAAAAAATCACCTTGTCTTTTGTTTTTATGACTTAAAATATCTTCTGTAATAAATTATACCATACAGTACGGTGTTTTTAAAGCGATTTTAAAGATTTTTTGGGATTTACGGCAACTTTTTTTCTTAATCAAAAATAATTGTTTCACGTGAAACAATTTATTCTTTGCTCTTAGCAATATAGAAATGTTTCACGTGAAACATTTCTATTGTATGTATTACAAATAAAAAAGTCTATACAACGCAAAAAGCCGCACATTACTGTGCGACTCTTTGCAAGGGGTTTAGATAAGGAAATGGGTATGAGTGGAACGGATGCTTTCGCATCCTCTGGAAAGTGAATTAAGCAGTTTTTTCTGCATCAGGCTTTTGATGTCTTTTAGGAATCCGAATTGTGTATTCAATAAAATTGTCTGTGTCTTTTTTGTCTGATTGTGCGTCGATTCCTGCAAGACGCATTGTATCAATAGCCTTGTTGATTGTGTTAAGAAAAATTCGTAAGTCTTTTATCACCGCTTTGCTTGTACCTTTGGATTTTGTTGTTTTTGGTACTGAATTAATTAAAATGCCGACGAGTTCATCAGTCTGACTTGTGTTGAGATTCTCCGAAATTATTTTTGACAGAGCCTCATGTCTTAAAGCGTCATCTTCAATTCTTAAAAGAGCCCTTGCGTGTCTTTCGCTCAATCCTGCATTTACAATCCATTCCTGCTCCTCGTATGTAAGGCGAAGAAGTCTTAGCTTGTTTGCAATTGTTGATTGGCTCTTGCCCAGTCGGTTCGCTGCCTCCTCTTGGGTAAGACCGTAGCGCCTGATCAGCTTTGAAATCCCGCGAGCTTCCTCGAATATACCGAGGTCGCTTCGCTGGAGATTTTCAAGGAGAGCATAAATGGCTGACTCTTTTTCTGAACACTTTAAAACGATGCACGGCACCTTTCGCAATCCTGCCAGAACCGATGCCCTAAGGCGGCGCTCACCTGCCACAAGTTCATACTCCGTAGCCGAGATTTTTCTCACCGACAACGGCTGCAAGATACCGTTTTCGCTGATTGATGCGGAGAGAGCAGCAAGTTCGGTTTCATCAAAGGTTTTGCGAGGTTGTGCTTTGTTCGGTCTGATTTTAATAATCGGAATCTCTAAAACTTTGTTATCGTTTTTGAGCATAAAATTCAACCGCATCGCCTCAATGTTCGTTAGCATCAGGGGTTGTCCCTGTGCTATTATAATAACATAGACACGGTGCGGTTGTTGTCGCTTTGTGAGCAACTTTTTTAAGAAGTTTTACCATAAAATGGTAATTTATCAAAAAAGCTGTCGATATTTATCACAACGGTTGTGACTTTATTTTGCCCGAAATTCTCGGGTATTGTTTTGGTGTGGGTTTTACCTTTTTAATTACAATGATTGTACGCTCGCCCTCGTCACACGGAAGATTAAACTTATGAACTTTTTCAACCTTTCCGCCGAGTAATTTCAGGGCATTTTCTGCCCCGTCAAGTTCTTCATCGGCATTCGGGCCTTTCATTGCAACAAATGAACCGCCAACCTTGACATACGGCAAGCAGTATTCGCAGAGAACATTCAGCCTTGCAACTGCTCTTGAAACGGCAAAATCAAACTTTTCACGATAAAGTTTATTTTTACCACCCTCCTCTGCCCTGCTGTGAACAAGTTCAGCGTCAAGCCCTGTATCGTTAAGAACTGTGTCGAGAAATGTAAGTCTTTTGTTAAGGCTGTCTAAAAGTGTCAGCTTAACATCAGGTCTTGCAATTTTCAGCACAACGCCCGGAAAACCTGCACCTGTTCCAACATCAATAATGCTTGCGTTCTTCTTTACATCAACAAAGTTATAAAGCGTAAGGCTGTCGGCAAAATGCTTGACTGCAACACCGTGTTCATCGGTTATTGCGGTAAGATTCATCTTTTTGTTCCATTCAACAAGCAATTTGAAGTAGCTTTCAAACCTTTGGAGCATTTCATCGTCAAGTTCGGTTTTTAAACCCTCGGTTACGGTAGTAAGAGTATCTTTGATTGCCATTACTGCCTCCTGTTGTTCTGAGCAAGCCATATAAGAAGTACGCTGATATCCGCAGGAGATACACCCGAAATTCTTGATGCCTGACCGATATTGAACGGTTTAATCTTGTTAAGCTTTTCCCTTGCCTCAAGGCGAAGTCCTTCAATTTCATTGTAATCAAAGTCCTTTGGCAACTGCTTAACTTCAAGCTTTTTCATCTGCTCAACCTGTTTGAGCTGTTTTTGAATATAGCCCTCATACTTAATTTCAATTTCAACCTGTTCAAAGATATTCGGATCAAGGTCAGGTCTAGTTGTGTCAACACTCTTGAGTGCATCGTAACCAAGCTGAGGTCGTTTCATAAGGTCAATAAGTCTTACACCGGAAGTAATTTCAGATGTTTCACGTGAAACAAGTATCTTGTTTACTTCATCAGTAGGTGAAATTACCGTACTTTTAAGTCTTTTAAGTTCCTCTTTTTTAAGCTCCTGCTTTTTAAGATACTTTGCGTATCTTTCATCGCTAATAAGACCAATTTTGTGACCGAGAGGAGTAAGTCTTTCATCGGCATTATCCTGACGAAGTACAAGTCTGTATTCACTCCTTGAAGTCATCATTCTGTACGGCTCATTCGCACCCTTTGTAACAAGGTCGTCAACAAGTGTGCCGATATAGCTTTCCGAACGGTCAAATATAACAGGCTCTCTGCCGAGAACTTTCATTGCGGCATTAATGCCTGCAACAAGACCTTGAGCCGCCGCCTCCTCATAACCCGAAGAACCGTTGAACTGACCTGCACCGAACAGACCTTCAAAATCTTTAAATTCAAGTGTCGGGTTCATTGCAAGCGGATCAACGCAATCGTATTCAATTGCATAAGCCGGTCGCATAATAAGGCAATGTTCAAGACCTTTGATTGTGTGATAAAATTTAAGCTGAACTTCTTCGGGAAGTGACGAACTCATTCCCTGAAGATACATTTCCTCGGTGTCAAGTCCGCAAGGCTCAATGAAAAGCTGATGTCTTGGTTTATCCTTGAAACGCATAATCTTATCTTCAAAACTCGGGCAATAACGAGGACCTACACCTTCAATTTTGCCCGCATAAAGCGGTGAACGGTGAATATTTTTAAGAATAATCTGCTTTGTTTCATCATTTGTCCAGCTGATATGACACACAACCTTGTTTTCGCCGAGATTCTCAGTTTCATAAGAGAACGGCTGCGGCGGTTCATCGCCCTTTTGAACTTCAAGTTCAGAGAAATCAATTGAACTTTTCAAAACTCTTGCCGGAGTACCTGTCTTGAATCTTCTCAAAGGCAAACCGAGTTTTTTAAGGCTTGCACCAAGAAATGCTGCCGGAAAAATTCCGTCCGGACCGCTTTCATATGAAACCTCACCGACAAAAATTCTGCCGCCGAGGTATGTACCCGTTGCAATGATAACCGTTTTGCATTTAAATACGGCAAGCATTCTTGTGGTAAGATTATAACCGCCGTCAACCTTTTCAATATCTGTAATTTCAGCTTGTCTGAGATCGAGATTTTTTTGTAATTCAATTTTATGTTTCATAACGGAAGAATACTTTCTTCTGTCAATCTGCGCTCTGAGTGAATGAACGGCAGGGCCTTTTCCCCTATTTAACATTCTGGACTGCAAAAAACATTCGTCAGCAGTCTTACCCATTTCACCACCGAGTGCGTCAATCTCACGGACAAGGTGTCCTTTTGCAGTTCCGCCGATTGACGGATTGCAAGGACAGTTTCCGACCGCATCCATATTTATGGTAAACATTGCAGTTTTACAGCCTAGCCTTGCCGCCGCAAGAGCCGCCTCAATTCCAGCGTGACCTGCACCGACTACTGCAACATCATATTCACCCGCAAAATAATTCATAATATCACCTATTTTCCTACGCAGAAGTTATGGAATACCCTGTCCACAACCTCATCACTTGTTCTCTCGCCCGTTAATTCGAGCAACTGCGAAATTGCATCCTCAATTGAAACGGTTACTGCATCAAAAGTCATACCGAATTCAAGTGCATCTTTTGCCTCAACAACCGAATCAAGTGCATTTTTAACGGCAATTCTCTGTCTTTCGTTTGAGAGAACTCCCTCACTCGGGTTAAAACTCTGTGTTCCTGCAATTTTTTCAACAGCCTTTGTTAATTCATCTCTGCCGTCACCGTTAATTGCAGATATATATACTATATATTTTATATTTTTACTGATATAATCTATATCAAGTTTATTATCAAGATCAGTCTTATTAATTACGGCAATTGAAGGCACAAGCTTTGCAGACTCAATAAGTGCGTAATCGTCCTCGTCAAGTTCTCTGCTGTTGTCAAAAACAGCAAGCAAAAGACCGCATTGTTCAAGTCTTTTTCTCGCCCTGTCAACACCGATTTTTTCAACCGTGTCCTCAGTATCACGAAGTCCGGCAGTATCGCTGAGGTTCAGAACAACATCGCCGACCGTTACGGTATCCTCTACAATATCCCTTGTAGTACCCGGAATGTCGGTTACAATGCTCTTTTCGTAACCCGAAAGCAGGTTCATAAGTGTGCTTTTACCTACATTCGGTCTGCCGGCAATCACCGTATCTATTCCCTTTTTAACTGCCTGACCGCAGTCGTAACTGTCAAGCAATGACTGCAAACACATAATTGCATTGTCGCAGGTTTCAATTACGGAATCAACCGTAACCTCGGCAATATCCTCTTCGGGATAGTCTGCCCACGCAGAAAGGTGAGCCGCCTGTGAGAGAAGATCATTTTTTACACCGTCAATTTTCTTACGCAACGCACCCTCTTTTACACAAAGAGCCGCCCTTGCCGCACCTCTGCTTTTGGCGCTGATAATATCAATAACCGCCTCAGCTTCAGTAAGGTCAATTTTGCCGTTTAGAAATGCTCGTTTTGTAAATTCGCCTGCCTGAGCAGGAGCAGCACCGGCATTGAGAACAGCACGCAAAACTCGCTTTGTAATGTAAAGTCCGCCGTGGCATGAAAGCTCTACAACATCTTCGCCGGTATAGCTGTGCGGTGCTTTAAAAACAAGTGCAACCGCCTCGTCAATATCTTCACCGTTTTCTGAAATTTTTCCGAATGATGCCGTATAACCTTTCATCTCCGTAACCTTTTTGCCCGAAACGGAGTTAAAAATTTTGTCGGCAATTTGAAGTGCATCGTCACCCGAAATTCTAATAACGCCGATACCGCCCTCGCCCTGAGCGGTACTTATTGCGGCAACTGTATCGTAATTCATAAAATCACCAAGAAAAAAGGGCGGTTAAAAACCGCCCTGTAATTATTTGTCTATTCTTCCGTAAAGGCCTGTTGCGCCGCCCTCGTTAAGGGGCTTTCTGTCAGGATTTGCGGGAGTGTTATGCTCGGAACGGTTTGCGCTGTATGGGCGTCTGCCGCCTCTGCCTCTGTTGTTATAACCGCCGTTTCTGCGAACGGGCTTTGCCTTTGGATCAGGACCGATAACAACATGGCGGTTTGCGTTTTCGCCTTCGCTCCATGAAATAGCACCGTTTACCTTCTGAACAGAAGTGTGAATAATTCTTCTTTCATAAGGATTCATAGGCTCAAGATTTGTCTTTCTGCCTGTTTTAACAGCCTTGAAAGCAAGCTTTCTGCCGAGAATTTCAAGAGTCTTTTCTCTCTTTTCTCTGTAATTGCCTGTGTCGATAGTTACCTTAAAATAGCTGTTGTCTGTGTGGTTGGCAACAAGGCTTGTAAGGTACTGGAGTGAATCAAGAGTTTCACCTCTTCTACCGATTACAAAACCGACATCCTCACCTGTGAGATTGAATTCAATACCGCCTTCAATCTCTTTCTTCTCTATCTGAACGCCTTCAAGCTTCATATTATCGAGAACATCTCTTAAAAACTGCTCTGCCTTTTCAGCGGGAGTCTCCTTGAGAGTAACCTTAACTTTTGCAGGCTGACCGCCGAAAAGACCGAATTTCTTCTTTTCAGCTCTCTGGATAACCTCAAACTCAACCTCAGCGGTTTCATCAAGACCAAGCTGCTTTTTTGCATCGTTCAATGCGTCAACTTCGTTTTCGCCAACGCCGATAGCTTCTTTAATCACAATATCACCTGATTTCCAAACTTCTACTTCTTTTTCTTCTTAGATTTTGTATTTACTTCTGCACTTTCTGAAAGACCGTGCGGAACATAATTGTATTGAACAAGAGCCTCCTGCTCAAACATACGAGCAGCGTGTCTTGCTTCGGATTTTGCTGTCATCTTCTGCGGACTGAAAAGCTTGCCCACAACAACCGACTGAACAAGGCTTACAAGTGACGATACAATCCAGTAGAATGCAACGGCTGACGGAACAATGTAGGCGATATATGCCGAGAAGAGCGGCATTGCGTACATCATAACCTTCATACAGCCCTGCTGTTGCTGCATAGGATTGTTCTTTCCGTTGATTCTCATTGTAATGAACTGTGTAAGCACGTTTGATGCAAAACAGATTACAGGGAAAAGAATCATCGGACTCCAAAGACCGTAGTCCTGCGGAATTGCAAAAAGGTTCATACCGAAGGTATTAAAGCCTTTTTCAAACATAGTAATTGTATTGAGCTGGTCAGCGTTAAAAATCTGCTGAATAGCATCAATATTCTGGAAACAGCTGAAATCCTTCAAAAAATAAATTTCCTGGTAGGTAGCATTGGTTGCACCCGATGCTGCTGTATAACCCGGAATTGTATTTACATAGTTAAGAGCTTCGGTTACCTTTGCGCTGTCGATGTGGAGTGTGTTTGTAAGAGGATATGCGACAGCATAGAATACGCCGAAGAGTACAAGGAATGGGACGATCATTGTAAGACAACCGCCTGTCGGTTTTACGCCCTCTTTTTCATAGAGCTTTGCCATCTCTTCCTGTGCTTTTTGTCTGTTGTTTTTATATTTTTCCTGAATTTCCTTTTGCTTTTTGGAAAGTCTTGCGGTACCTGCCATTGATTTTTGCTGTTTGATTGTAAAAGGAAACATACAAAGTCTTACAATAATTGTAAAGACGATAATTGACAGTCCGAAATCTTTAAGTACATAGAAAGCTCCCCACAGCACATAGCCGAGCAAACTTCCAAGAAAACCAAAGATCTGCATACAGTTACCTCACTTTAATTTCTTACTCTTTGGCTTTTTTTCCGGTACGGGGTCGTAGCCACCCTTTGAAAACGGATTGCAGCGCAAAATACGCCAAACGGTAAGCGCTGTGCCTTTGAGTGCTCCAAACCTTTCAATCGCCTCAACGCCATACTGCGAACAAGTCGGAATATACTTGCAATGACTTGCGGTAAGCGGAGAAATTGAGGTTTGATAAAACCTGATAATTGCCAGAAGAATACGCTTCATAAAACTATCCCTCTTTAAGAACACCTGCAAGTAAAAGCTGCTTTTTCATTTCCTTATAAATAACAGTACTTTTTACATAGGGTGTTTTACCTCTGGCAACAAAAACAAAGTCATATCCGTTCTTTATGTCCGGATAAAGTCTGTAATAAGCCTCTCTTATTACTCTTCTTGACCTTGTGCGCCTTACGGCTTTTCCAATTTTCTTGCCGGTGGTTATTCCAAAACGCAGGTTATCGGATTTGTTCTTTAACACATAAGTTACCAAAACAGGACCAACAAAGGATTTTCCCCGTCTGTAAAGTCTGGAAAAATCCCTGTTATCCTTCAAAGTGATATATTCACTCATAAATTTACCACCTTGCAAACAGGTGTATTAAAAAAGAAAGACCACCGGTTAAAAGTGGTCTTCTCTTTAATAAGACAACCTTTTTCTACCTTTAGCCCTTCTTCTGGCTAAAACTTTCTTGCCGTTAGATGTAGACATTCTCTTTCTGAAGCCGTGCTCCTTCTTTCTGTGGAGCTTCTTAGGCTGATAAGTTCTCAACATAATGAAAACCCTCCCTTCAAAATATAACCTTGCAATATAGCATTATATCTTAATTTAAGCCCATAGTCAACAAAAATTTTTAATTTTTATTTTCAAAAATGAAATTTAAAATTTTCTTTCAGTTACAAAAAACAGTAACAAATTATTTTTCTTTATTGGTAAATACAATATATTGCAACAAAGCCTTTACCACACACTATATATCCGAATTTCTGCAAAATTTGCGCCCTTTAATAATATAAAGTATTAATTACAATAAATTACAAATGACTTTTTAGAATTGCAATTTTAAATTTGTTGAGTTATAATAAAGCAGAATGGTATTTTATCAAAATGGGATAATTATGGAAAATGGGTGCAGTGTGTTGCACCGTGGAAGGGAAAGATTAAATTAATGGACTCTTTTGAAGACGCATGGAAAGTTATAAGCGATTACTGTAAGTCAAAGATTACAGACATCGCCTACAATACATGGATCAGCAGAATCCAGCCCGTTGACCTTGACTTTGACAACGGAACCGCTTATCTGCTCGTACCAAATGACTTTCACGCCCAGACCTTGAGAAGGTGTTATATGTCACTTCTCAACGAGGGATTTGAAGAGATTTTCGGAACAAAGTTCAATATTGAGTTCCGCACACCGGCAAATGCGCCGAAAAAAACAAAGCCGTCTGCTGCGGCAACAATTACAACATCGGCGTCAACCGCTCCGCTTTTGCAGAGCCCGGACAGCAGCTCATACGAATATACTTTTGACACCTTTATTGTCGGCTCGTCGAACAAGTTTGCTCACGCAGCCTGTCTTGCCGTTGCAACAAACCCGTCACATGCCTATAATCCGCTTTTTCTTTACGGAAACTCGGGACTCGGCAAGACTCATCTTTTGTATGCAATCGGTAACGAAATCAAGAAAAACGACCCGTCAAAGGTTATATGTTACATAAAAGGTGACGACTTCACCGTTGAACTTGTCGAATCACTTCGTCTTGCAAAGATGAATGAATTCAGACAGAAGTACAGACAGGCTGATATTCTCCTCGTGGACGATGTTCAGTTCATCGGCGGTAAAGAAAGTACACAGGAAGAATTCTTCCATACCTTTAACGCACTTTATGACGCAAGAAAACAGATTGTTCTCACATCTGACCGTCCGCCTAAGGAAATCAAAACTCTTGAGGATCGTCTGCGCTCAAGATTTGAGCAAGACCTTATTGCCGATATCCAGCCGCCTGATCTTGAAACAAGAATTGCTATTATAAAAAGGAAAGCAGAGCTTGACGGAGTTGAAATTTCCGATGAAGTTTGCAACTACATTGCATCAAAAATCAAGGCTAATATTCGCCAGCTCGAAGGTACTGTAAAGAAAATCAAAGCCAAATACTACCTTGACGGTGAAAAGCCTACCATTAATTCGGTTCAGGGCATTATTGCAGACATTCTCAATAATGACGCCCCGCCCGAAGTTACCGTTGAACGCATTATTGACGAGGTTGCAAGAACCTACGGCGTTTCTGCCGAGGAAATCCGTTCTCAGAAAAACCGCAGTGCCAACATTAGCAATGCAAGACATATTGCTATATATGTTACAAGAGAGCTTACCACCCTCTCAATGGTTGCAATCGGCGAAGAGTTCGGCAACCGTCATTATTCTACTATTATATATACAATTCAGAAGGTTCAGAAGATGATGGAAAAGGACAGAAAAGTTAAGGAAATCATCGAAGATACCATCAAAAATATCCGTGACAGATAGACTAACTTATTCAACATATTTTTCAACATTCCATAAACATTCTTCAACCCGATGTTGAAAGATTTGCTCAAAAATATTTTTGTCAACAAAAGCAAACAAATCGCAAAAATCTTTTGTTTATGCTTTTTTTCAGTGTCAATGCGGAATCTCACCGCTTTTTGACATTTTGACATCCCCTACTACTACTACAATAAAAATATTAATAAATAGACAGGAGAGAATGCACCCGATGAAAATTTCATGTTTGCGATCCGATTTGGCGACAGCCATCTCCAATGTGTCAAGGGCTGTGTCAACAAAGGCATCAATTCCTGCACTTGAAGGCGTTCTTATAAAAGCATACAGTGAAACACTCAACATTTCCGGTTACAACCTCGAAATCGGTATAACAACCGACATTGAGGCAACAATCAAAGAAGAAGGCGAAATCGTTGTAAGTGCAAAACTGTTTCTTGATATTGTCCGCAGACTTCCCGAAGAGGTTGTCTTTATCGAAACCGATGAGCGTATGGTTACATACATTGCCTGCGGTAAGGTTAATTACCAGATTGTCGGAATGTCATCTGTTGAATATCCCGACCTTCCGTCATTTGAGCAGACTGACGGAATCACTCTCAACGCAAAAGTTCTGCGTGATATGATCAGACAGACAGTTTACGCCGTAAGCGAAAATACAGCAAAGCCCATTTACACAGGTTCACTTTACGAAATTGAAGACGGTGTATTCAAAATCATCGCCATTGACGGTTACAGAATGGCTATTCGCAGTGAAAATGTTGACAGCGAAAGCAAAAACCGTTTTGTTGTTCCCGGAAAAACTCAGCATGAGGTGCTTAAACTCCTCACCGATGACGAAGAAAATGCAGAAATCATCATCGGCCAGCGACACATCACCTTTAAAATCAAAAATTACAGAATTATCTCCCGTCTTATTGAGGGTACTTTCATAGACTACAAGTCTGCAATCCCGAAAGAGTCGAAAACAGAGGTAGTTATTAATACAAGAACAATCATTGACGCAGTCGAAAGAATGTCGCTTTTGAATAACGACAGAATCCAGAGCCCTGTAAGATGCATTTTCTCAGATGATGAAATCAAACTTTCATGCACATCTGCAGTCGGCAGAGCCAACGATGTAATCTCTGTTCCGATTGTCGGAGAGTCGGTTGAAATCGGTTTTAACAACAGATATCTTCTTGACGCTCTTAAAAATGCCGATACCGATGAGATTAAACTTGTTCTCAACGGTTCTCTTACGGCAATGATTGTAAAACCCGTTAAGGGTGACAGCTATCTGAGCATTGTTGTTCCTATGAGGTTGGCAAATGAAAACTGAAAAAATTAAAATTGACAGCGAATACATAAAATTGCAGGATTTACTCAAACTCGGCGGTGCGGTTGAAACCGGCGGACAGGCAAAAGTTGTAATTCAGAACGGAGATGTCACCGTAAACGGTGAGGTCTGCACAATGAGAGGCAAAAAAATGCGTGTCGGCGACACAGCTGTGTTTGACGGTCTTGAAATAGTCGTTGAATAACTTTGGGATTGATGAAGTAAGTGAAGGTAATTGCTCTTAAATTTGAAAATTACAGAAATTTAAAGGACAATATAATCACTCCTTGTGACGGAGTAAATATAATTTACGGTGACAACGCTCAGGGAAAGACAAATTTACTTGAGGCACTGTGGTTTTTTTGCGGAGGTCACAGCTTCAGAGGTTCAAAAGACAGCGAAGTAATCAATTGGGACGAGAATTTTGCGAAGATTGAGATGCGTTTTCTCGGTCAGGAGCGTGAGCAGACCGCAAAAATTCTTTTCAAAGGCGGAAAAAAGTCCGTAGAAATCAACGGTGTGCAGAAAAATTCAGCTGCCGCTCTGATTGAACGGTTCTGTGCCGTTGTATTTTCTCCAGAACACCTCAGCCTTATAAAACGAGGCCCCGGTGAACGGAGAAAGTTCGTTGACAGCGCAATCTGCCGTGAAAAACTCAAAAATGCGGTTGTTCTCTCAAAGTACAACAGAATTCTCAACCAAAGAAATTCGCTTTTGAAAGACATCTACAAGCGACCGTCACTTGCGGACACACTCCCTATATGGGACGAACCG
Organism: uncultured Ruminococcus sp.; assembly: GCA_902766775.1. Lineage (GTDB taxonomy): Bacteria > Bacillota > Clostridia > Oscillospirales > Acutalibacteraceae > Ruminococcoides. Next base: position 14,300 of record CACXEX010000066.1, read on the forward strand.
CTCCTAAAAAACGGCGCAATGCTTGTAAAAAACAGAATTGACTATGTAAAAATGCTCTCTGACCGTGCCGTTGAGTACCATAACGGAATTTCAAAAGGCAAAGAAGAGCTGAAAATCCGATATGTGTCAGGATATGATGTGTCCGAGAATGATACAGTCGGTGAAATTTACGAAAAACTTAAAGCTAAACTTGAAAAACATCAAAGTGACGATATTCGGACGGGTTTTACAAACTACGGTCCGCATCGTGACGATATTGAAATTATAATAAACGGCAAAAATGCCAGATCTTTTGCATCTCAGGGACAACAGCGAAGTGCCGTTTTGTCGCTGAAACTTGCCGAGGCATCTGTATTGCGTGAAAGAATGGGCGAAGAACCCGTAATTTTGCTTGACGATGTGCTTTCTGAACTTGATACAAAAAGACAGGATTTTTTGCTCAATGAACTTCACGGCTGTCAGGTCTTCATTACCTGCTGTGAAAAGTCGAATAAAGAACAGCTGAAAGATGGAAAAATCTTTTTGCTGAACAACGGAGAGGTGAGCTGATGTATCTTCATCTCGGACAGGATACCGTTATTACAACCGAAACGGTTATCGGGATTTTTGATATGGACGAGTGTACCGTTTCAAAAAAGACAAGGGATTATCTTACCGCCGCAGAGAAAAGCGGCAGAGTTATTAATGTTTCGTTTGAATTGCCAAAATCCTTTGTTGTCTGCGAAAAAAACGGCAAAATTACCGTTTATATCAGCCAGCTTTCGTCAAAAACACTTATAAAAAGAAGTCAATCTCCCTATAAGGAGCTTATGTACCGTTGATACGGATATAAAAAAGGAGTTCTGCGTATGAAAATGAGAAAATGCCCCTACTGCGGAAGAAGAATTTCATATACTTCATCTTTTGCAAGCAGAAGAAAGGCAGAGTATATCTGTCAGAAATGCGGTAAAGAGAGCAAAGTTGTAATCGACAAAAAAGTAATTTTATTTTTCGTTGTTGCGGCAGTAATTTCTCTTGCAATTATGGCAGGTTGGATTCTTGCAGGACTTGTGAGCAATCCTCTTGGAATTTTGCTTGTTGCAATTCCGCTTGTGATTTTTGCGGCGGTTACACCAAGCTTTGTTCACTATGAACCGTTCAAAAAATATCAGAAGTCTATGGAGGCAAAAAAAGCAGGTATTGCCTACTCCGACAACCTCCTCACCTCGGAACTTGACGAGGATGAAAACTATACTTTTCCGAGTATCACTCCCCAGCAGAATGATACAGATGACGATGATTTTGAAATTAACACGGATGTATTCAATAAGATAAAAGCCGAGAGAAATGCGGCAAGACAAAGACTTGATTCAAACGAGATTTCTTCCGATTCGTCGTCGTTTGAAAAACAGGAATATGTTCCCGTGATTAATAATACAAGCGAAAACCACGCATCAAGCGGAGCAACTCTCCAAAAAATTCACTCCGAAACTCCGCCACACCACACGATGAACAGGAGCAGACACTACATAAATTCTGAAGAAACTTCGGAAAATAAAAAGTCTGATGACGGTAACCGTTACTCCGTGAACAGAAAGTTTTAACGGGTGATATTGTGTTCAAACTGCCCGTATGTCCCCACTGCCATGCGATTTATCGCTACGGTGATACAAGAAAAAACTTAAATAAAAAAATTCACACCTGCTATCACTGCAAAAAGCAGTTCAAAACCTCGTTTTCGGGGATTTGGATTCTCTTTTTAATTGTCGTTTTGATAGGTATTTTCGTCAATATCTTTGAGATGACGGCTTTTGCAAGCACAAATGTGGTAGCTTTGATGATTACAAATATTGTACTCATACTGTTTTTTCTGCTTTTTGTGCCGTTTTTTACAAAATTCAGAAAATTCGGAGCAGATGCTCAAAAAAGCGAAAATATCCCGAAATCAAGAAAACAGCAGAAAAAACAAACGAACACAGGCGCTGTTCGTCCATCGAATAAACGGAGGTAAGTGTTTTGGATAATCTTGAAAACAACGAAAATATGAATGAGAATATTGACGAAACCAACGAAAATGTAAATGAAGATGCCGTTGATGAAACCTATGAAAAAGAGGTTGAAGCCGAAGAATTGGTCGAATTTGACGGTGAATCCGAGGGTATGGAGCTTTCAAAGGTTGAACAGGAATACGGCGCAGATGAAATTCAGGTTCTTGAGGGACTTGAGGCCGTAAGAAAGCGTCCGGGTATGTACATCGGTTCAACAGGACCGAGAGGACTTCACCACCTTGTTTACGAAATCGTTGACAACTCAATTGACGAAGCACTTGCCGGCTATTGTACAAAAATTGATGTTGTCATCGAAAAGGGCGATATCATCAGAGTAACCGATAATGGCCGTGGTATTCCTGTCGGTGTAAACAGCAAAACGGGACTTCCTGCCGTAACGGTTGTATTCACCGTTCTTCATGCCGGCGGTAAATTCGGTGGCGGCGGTTACAAGGTTTCGGGTGGTTTGCACGGTGTTGGTGCGTCTGTTGTAAACGCACTTTCCGAGTGGCTTGAAGTCAAGGTTTGTGACGGCGAAGATGTTTATTTTCAGCGTTACGAAAGAGGAAAGATTGTTTCTGACCTCAAGAAAATCGGCAAATCAACTGTCAAGGGTACGGAAGTACGCTTTAAGGCTGACCCCGAAATTTTCAAAGAAACAACAGTTTACGATTACAGCGTTCTTGAAAGAAGACTTCGTGAGCAGGCATTCCTCAATGCAGGCGTTCACATTGAACTTCGTGATGAGCGTGATCTTGATAATATTATTCAGAATAACTTCGTCTATGAAGGCGGTATCAAGAGCTTTGTTGAGTATGTTCACAAAAAGCGTTCTCTCGAAGTTATTCATCCCGATGTAATCTACTTTGCATCAAGAAACGCAGATGATACAATTGCGGTTGAAATTGCAATGCAGTACAACGAAAGCTACAACGAAAATCTGCTTACTTTTGCAAACAACATTCATACAACCGACGGCGGTACTCACGAGGAAGGTTTCAAGCGAGCACTCACCTATGTTATGAATGACTATGCAAGAAAGTTCGGAAAACTGAAGGATAATGACAAAAATCTCAGCGGTGAAGATGTCCGCGAGGGTCTTACCGCAATCGTCAGCGTAAAGCTGAAAGAGGCTCAGTTTGAGGGTCAGACCAAGGCAAAACTCGGCAATACCGAGGTAAGAGCAATGGTTGACCGCCTTATGAGGGACAAACTTTCGGTTTATCTCGAAGAAAATCCTGCCGTTGCAAAGGTGATTTTTGAAAAGGCACTTGCATCATCAAGAGCAAGAGAGGCTGCAAGAAAAGCAAGAGAAAATGCAAGAAGAAAATCTCCGCTTGACTCTGCACAGCTCCCCGGTAAGCTTGCCGACTGTCAGTCAAAAGACAGCAGTGAAACAGAAATCTTCATAGTCGAGGGTGACTCTGCGGGCGGTTCTGCAAAGGGCGGCCGTGACAGAAGAATTCAGGCTATCCTCCCACTTTGGGGTAAAATGCTCAATGTAGAAAAAGCAAGAATCGACAAAGTTTACGGAAATGACAAGCTTATGCCTGTTATCACCGCACTTGGCACAGGTATTGGCGATGAGTTCGATATCACAAAGCTCAGATATGACAAGGTTATTATTATGGCGGATGCCGATGTCGATGGTTCGCACATCAGAACTCTTCTTTTGACTTTCTTCTTCAGATATATGCGCCCGCTTATCGAAGAGGGTCATGTTTACATTGCTCAGCCGCCGCTCTTCCGAGTAACAAAGGGCAAAGAGCATAAATATGCGTATTCCGACCTTGAGCGTGACCAGATTTTGGCTCAAATTGAGGGCAAAACCGAAGTTCAGCGATACAAAGGTCTTGGTGAGATGGACTCCGAGCAGCTTTGGGAAACAACAATGAATCCAGAAACAAGACTTATGCTCCGTGTCGATCTCAGCGATGCTGAACAGGCTGATGAAACCTTTACAATCCTTATGGGTGACAAGGTTGAGCCGAGAAGAGATTTTATCGAGAAAAACGCAAAATATGTTCAGAACCTCGATGTCTGATACATTACGATAAATCCAAATTCTAAAAACGGGGTGATTTTATGCACGCAAGAACAAAAGTTACAGTTCGTTACGCAGAAACGGATAAAATGGGTATTGTACACCACTCAAATTACCCGATTTGGTACGAGATAGCAAGAAATGACTATATCAAAATGTTCGGAATCAGTTACACCGATATGGAAAATGCAGGTATAATGACTCCGCTTTTGAACCTGAGTTGTCATTACGGAGTTCCTGCACTTTATGAGGACGAGCTGATTATCCGCACATGGGTGCAGACTATCACAGCCGCAAGAATTATTTTTACATACACGGTAAAGCGTATTGAAAAGGACGGTTCGGAAACTGAACTTGGC
>CACXEX010000067.1 GCA_902766775.1 uncultured Ruminococcus sp.
AATGGAGCGGATGACGGGGCTCGAACCCGCTACCTCCACCTTGGCAAGGTGGCGCTCTACCAGATGAGCTACATCCGCATAAAATGGTGGGAACAACAGGGCTCGAACCTGTGACCCTCTGCTTGTAAGGCAGATGCTCTCCCAGCTGAGCTATGCTCCCACATTTTTATAATTGGAAAGTGGAAAGCACTCCCGTTAAGAAGTGCTTTCCGTTTTGGAGGCGACACCCGGATTTGAACCGGGGCGTCAGAGTTTTGCAGACTCGTGCCTTACCACTTGGCTATGTCGCCCAATATTGAGCAGTGTCACTCAACAGGCATTATTCTACCACAACATAATTGATTTGTCAATAGCGTTTTTGCATTTTCTGCTATAAAAATTACTGCACTAATATTTTATGTATTGATTTTAAAAATGTGACGGCTTGATAATTAAAAATTCCGTTTCAAAGTTTCATAAAAGCCTCGAACCCTCAAAGTCGTAAAGACTCTGAGGGTTCAAGACTTTTGGGTTATTATATTTACGAAAAAGAGATGATAGCAAATTTATGGCTCAATTCACGAACTTTTCTTTTCAAACGCTGAAATAATAAGTTTTATACCGTAAATTGCAAGGAGAACACCAATCATAAATCCGATTGTTTGTGCGGCAAATACAAGATGGAAAAATCCGTAGATACCGCCGATTATAACGAGTATTCCGCAGAAAAGCGGAATTAACCACGCACTTGAGCCTGTGTTCTTAACCTTGAGTGACATTGCAACAGACGAGATACCGTCCACTACAAGCCAGCCTGAGAATATGCAGAGAATGATAACATCAAACACAAGTCTGACTCCTGGCATAAACATTGCAAGAATTGAAATTACTGCCGCTGCAATGCCGACTACAAGGCCGAGTGTACCCATAACAGCCTCGTTCTGTTCTGCCTTTGCCTTCTTGCGTTTTGCAAAATAGTCAATTACAGAGCATATTCCCCACATTCCAAGTAAAATTGTTACTATCCAGCCGGTGTTAAGAAAAGTCATTCCCGGATAGAACATACAATAGATTGCACCGATTATCGACAGTATGCCGAAAATACAATTAAAGATTTTCATCAGTCCACCTCAAACAATAAATAGATTATGGTTCAATAATATTGAAGTATGGTGGGAATTTTGCAACGCTGTCGGTAAGGGTTTTGATGATATCGCTGTTGCCCTCAACCTTTTCAATGCAAGCATCCATAAGTTTCTGGTTGTTCTGTGCAATGCCGAGAATACCCGCACTCTTGGTTCTGATTGTTGCGTCAGCCTTATCGCTCCACTTTTCCTGTGAGTAAATAAGCACACCGTGATTAATGCGGAGGAGATATTTCGCATCTTTGTCTGTAACTTCAAGATTAATCACAAGATTCTGATCTTCAAGTTTCTTCTCATCAAGACAGATTCCGAGGTAGTCAATCATTGTTTCGGTGCTCATACCAAAGGCTGTTGCACCTGTTCCGCCTGCTGTGGTATCGGGATAATCCTTTGTGCCGTTACGGAGCTCGTAAGCCGCTGTAAGGTAGGCATTTCTCCACGCACCGCTTTCAGCCTGATAGCCAAGCTGTTCAAGTGCGTCTGCACAAAGATAACGTGCGTCTTTATTTTCGGGGTCTGCATATACAAGTGTGTTTGTAATCTGTGCAACCCACTGATATTCGCCCTTGTCAAAGTCTTTTTTAGCCATTTCAAGAACCTTATCTGTATCGCCAAGATACTCTACAAGTTTCTTTGAATATTCTGTCGGTTCAAGCTCATCAAGGTGAACGGGGTTTTCGTCATACCAACCCATATACTTCTGATAAACTGCCTTTACGTTGTGTTTGAGAGTTCCGTAATACTGGCGTGTGTACCACACCTTGTTGAGTTCATCGGGAAGTTCAATCATATTTGCGATTTCGGTTGAAGTATAGCCCTGATTGATGTACATAAGTGTCTGCGAGAAGATGTACTTATAGACAGACGCTGTGTTTGCCATATAATCGTTGATTACATCGTTACCCCAATGCGGCCAGTTGTGTGCCTGGAAAACTACTTCGGCTTTGTCACCGAAAAGCTCTTTTGCTTCCATAATGTACTGTGCCCACGCATTGCCGTCACGAACCTCTGCGCCTCGGAGCGTGTAGAGATTGTGCATTGTGCCTGTGCAGTTTTCAGCCATCCACAAAGCCTTGTATTTTGGAAGATATGTGTTCATCTCGGCAGGCGACTCTGTGTCGGGAGTGAGCTGGAACACCATTTCGACACCGTCAACGGTAATGTTTTCAGTAGCTTTCTTCACCTCATAAGACGGTGAAATGTATGTTGTTGTGCCGTTTGAAGGTGTAAGACCGATACCTACGGAGAGACTGCCCTTTTCACCCTTTTCAAGCAATGTTCCGTACTGGAAGTTGGTTCTGCGTTTCATTGCATTGCCCGCAAAAACATTTTCTTCCATAACAGCCTTTTCATAGCCTTCCGGAACGATGATAAGAGTTTTACCTGACTTAATCTGTTCGTCAAGCGGAAGTGATGAGTCCGCAACATCTTTCTCATCAATAAGTCCGCCGATACCGCCGTAGTGGTCAATGTGAGCGTGGCTTACAACAACAGCCGCAATATGTGCCTTGCCAAACTTTGATTCAAGAAGTTCAAGAGCTGCCTTTGCTGTTTCAGAGCTTGTTGTGCAGTCAAAAACAATCCAGCCGTTGTCGCTCTTTACAAATGTTACATTGGCAACATCGTAACCTCTGACCTGATAAACACCGTCAACTACTTTAAAAAGTCCGTAAAGTGAGTTAAGCTCTGTGTTTCTCCAAAGGCTTGGGTTTGCGCTGTCGGGAGTTGATGAGTTTCTGATAAAATCATATGCCGACTGACTCCACGCAACAGTTCCGTTCTCGGTCTTGATTTCGAGTTTATCGGGCGCTGTTATAAAGCCCTTCTTTGCAAATTCTTTTTCCTGCTCATCGGAAAAGTCAAGAGTTTTATACACCTCTGCATTTTCATCTGCCGTGTATTTTGATGCGTCTTTTACATCACTGTTGAATTTTGCGGCTGTGCTGTCACTGCTCTGCTGACATCCGCAAAGTGCAGACGAGGCAACCATTGTCGCCGCCAGAGCAAGACAAAGCCCTGTTTTCTTTTTGTTGATCATAAAATATTTCCTCTCATATTTTTTGGGTATATACTGTTGATTTACTCGTTTGTATCGGATTTCAAACTTATGAAATATTTCATAAGCATAACCGAAACGAGCAAAACAAAGGCAATAATAATTACTGTTACTGTAACAATCGAAAATCCCGTTCGGATATTGCTGTCGTCAGGCTGACCCTGAACATCCGAATTTTGGGGTTCGGTGGAAACCGTTTCAGTCGGAACAGTTTCTATGTTTGCAATAACCTCGGTTTCACCGTCATTTTGCAAGGCATAGGCGGGCATAACAAAGGCCGAAAAAACCGAACCGACTGTAAACAGTATCATCAAAAAGCACAAACACTTTTTCATTCTGATAAATTTGTGATTTTACTTATACGGTTACAATTGAGCTGTGGAATACCATAGTTCCGCTGTAATCGCCTGCAATTTCATCAAGACTCTTACCGTAAAGAGCTTTCTGGTTGATTGCAAGAGTACCCTTTTCGGATGTTCCCTCTGCCTTGACACCGAATGTTGTGAAATGATATCCCGAAGAAGAAGGCTCGCCTGTTTCGCTGAGAGCTGTCTTAGATGAAATATTTTCATCATTCACTTCACCGTTATAGACATCGTATTTGATTTCAAACGGATTTGAAACATTCTGCTGTGCAATATAGAACTGGTTGTCATCTTCTTTATAACCGTTTACGTAAACAGATACAAACGCATTGTCATTAAGTTTAAGCTCTGTTGCAGTAACATCAAAATTAACATACTTGTAGCTGTCTGTGTCGGTTTCAGGCTGAGTAAGTGTTCCGAAATCAACCTTGTCGGGGATTGTAATTGTGTAACTAACTTCACCCGGAGATGTTCCTTCAATTCTTGCCGTTACGTCAGTTGAACCGTCGGGGTTTTCGCTTGTGAGAGTTGCGGCTGAAACTGAAACTGCCGCAGAAGTTGCAAGAACACAAGCCATAATTGCTGAAACAATTTTTGATTTTTTCATAACGTTGTCCTCTTTTCTGTTTAGTTTATTGATTTGTTCATATTTATGTGAATACGAACTTTTTATTTTACTATCAGCAAAAATTCTGATTCTGCTGAATTTAGCGGTTTATGTTCCTCACCGAGTGTTACGCATTCGTAGTACACTTCGGCGGAATATTTTCCTTTTTCAAGGGTTTTGGAAAGCGGCACTTCAGTCAGTCCGCTGCCTGGCTTAAGCAACTCGGATTTATACAGAACTGTTCCGTCATCAAGCCTTAGCGTAGCATAAAAGCCGCACTCGTTGCTCTTTGGGTTACCGATACTGAGGTGCAGACTTTTGTCGCCTGCTTTCATTTCTGCTGTACCGTAACCCGGAACCTGTATTCCGCTCTTCTTTGAATTCTGTGATGTATCCACCGAAGTACCCACATCCCAGCTGTCGCTTATCTTTCCGACAACGCCGTCGGAATCAACGGGAGTTGTCGAAAAGAAATTATTATATACAATAATGCCGCCTGTAACAAGCACTGCACAAAGAAGTATTGCCGCTACAATCACTATTGTCTTTTTCTTAGTTTTAGCCATTATTGTTTCTCCTTTTCAACATAAGGACAGCAAAGCCGGCTACAATTCCGATTGCAATAAATACTGTGCAGATTTCTGTTCCCGTAGCTATTGGCGAAGCACCTGTCACGGAAGAATTTGTAGTTTTTACAGAAGAATTATTGCTGGCAGAACCTTTTACAATTGCAAATGACGAAGGTGCAGACACTGTGAAAGTTGCAACACCGTCCTTTACGGAATCGGGTTTGTGGTATGCTACACTGCCATCCTGCAAAATCTCGGCGTACATAACATTCTCGCTGTCAACAGGAACAGTAACCTTGAAATTATCCTGACACCAGAGTTCGGCAGAAATAGCATTTCCGCTCTTATCGGTAAGAGTCATTGAATAACTCTGCAAAATCTCATTTTTGCCCAGAGCTTTTTTCATTGAAGCATATTCTGAATCATTGGCATTAAGAAGTGCAGACTTGAGTTTCAGGTCACGGTGCATATTTCCTGCGAAAGAAATATTGTTGCCTGCCGATTTTATGCTGAATTTGAAAAAGTTACCTTTAATCATCGGATAGCCTTTGTTGAAGTCTTTTTTGACTGTCCATTCAACAGAACCGTCACTCGATTTATTGAGCATATCGGTAACACTTGATGAATTAAGGTCGGTATTCTTCGCAAAAGCTTTATTGGTATCATCAAGAGTGAAAGCCGATGAAGTTCCGACAGCAGATTCTTTTTCGGTTGTGTAAAGAACATTTTTCACAATAACTTTGTCATTGCTTTCACCGTTTACGCCTGCAACCGAGCCTTTGGTTTCATTGCTCTTGGCATAAACATTTGCGGAATTGTAGGAGTTTTCAACAGTATTTTTATTTATAGCGACGATACCGCCTGAAATTTCGGAACTGCTTGTTCCAATCTTTCCGTTGTTAGCACAACCGTAAATAACACCGTTGTTTTCAGCTGTTATACCTCCGCACTCTTTACCCTCAACAATTGCGGTTGATCTTGTTCCTATGATTTTGCCGTTATTTTTGCCTGCAATACCTCCGCACACATCTGCTTTGATATGTGAAATAAGAGAATTTGAGTCAATTGTTATATTGTCCGTTGGTTTGAATGTTCCGGACGATACATTTGCGGCACAAGGGCAATGGTCAATCACACCGTTGTTTACTGCCGCAATTCCGCCTCCGATTTTTGACGAAGAACCGAACTTGCAACCAATCAAGGTAAGATTTTTAACTGTACCGTTTTCACCGATGTATTCAAATAAACCGCCGTATTTTGGAGAGTTTACATTGAGTCCGTAAATGCAGTAACCGTTGCCGTCAAAAGTTCCGTTGAACGGAAGATTTTCGTCCACCGAACCGATTCCCTGAGTCCATTTCGTATCGCCGTTTGCGGTATCAACAACTATATTTGCAGTGAGAATGTAGTTCTGACTGCCATATGTGCGGTAATCACTTCTCACAAGATTTGAAAGTTTTACAAGGTCATTGTATGTACCTATTTCAAGATTTCCGTTTTCGTCCTTATCAAATGCGTCAGGTGTTTTCGGCTTTTCGGGATTATTTGAATAATAATTGATGTCCTCGAAGCCGTAAACTATTCCGCCATCAAACAATGGATATTTATCGGGAGTTTTTCCGTTATCAATATTTTGATACCAAGCCTCTGTTCCGTCAGTCACCTTATTATTGATAAGATATGTAACCATACCCGACTTGAATTCATCGGCTGTTTTGGAAACGGCTGTCACGCCTGACTGGCTTTTACTTCCGAACGGAGTTTTGGCTGAGGTGTCAAGATAGTAGTTGTCCGATATACAAAACACACTATAACTTTTTGCCCAACCTATAATTGCTCCACAGTAATCGGTATTACCGTTGTTGCTGACTGAGCCGTAGTTGAAACACCGCTGCACTTTTGCCCCAACATTATTCACATAGCCGAGGACACCGCCTGTGTAAGCACCCGAGGCAGAAGTTTTTACACTGCCGTAATTTGCACAATTGCTGATTTTTCCTCCGCCGTTTGTGTATCCTATAACTCCGCCGATACAATCGGTTGAATTGCTGAGGTCAAGATTTCCGAAATAAGCACATCTATCGACTTTGGCTTCATTGTATTCAATTGCACCGATTACACCGCCGATGTGCCCTGTTTCTCCGCCATTATTTGTAATATTGACGTACGAAATAAGTCCTGAAACATTTCCGCCGTCCAAATCACCGACAATACCGCCAACATAAGAGTACGGACCTTTGATATTATAATGACCGCTTACGGTAACATCCCTCACAGTTGCTGCGTTAAGGTGACCGAAAAGTCCGCCGTAATCGGAAGATATTGTGAGATTCAGATTATCAATTTTGTGATTGTTGCCGTTGAAAGTTCCGTTAAACGAGTACTGTGCATTGCCGACAGGTTTAAATGAACTTTCATAGCCTGTCATATCAATATCTGCAAGAAGATTTGCGGTTGACGCAATATTTATGCCTGAATTGATGTCATTTGAAAAATTCACTAAATCCTGCGGGGTGCGGATTTCATAAACATTATTTTTGCCATGGTCATCATATGCAGCACCAAGCACAAATTCAGAGTTTGAATACGGCATTACATAATCAAATGTGTAATAACCTTCGCTGTCCTTTGACAAAATATTAACATCATCACTGTCAAACAGGGTTATCCCATCACTTGAAGAACCATCGTTATTTCTTATACACTTTAAAGAGTCAATTTTATAGTTATATTCCGGTTTGAATTTTATTGTGATTTTTTCACCGGATTTTACATCTACGCTTTTTGATGCATTCTGAGTATTACCGATAATTTCAATTCCCTTGCTGTCGAAAACACTCGCCTGCATACTATTAGGGACATTAAGAGTTAGTTTCTGTTTGTATTCATCGTTTTGGTTTTTCAGTACTACCGAGTATCTGTACTTCTGCGATTGAAATTCTTTTGCTGAATAATCCTTGATATCAATACTCATTCCGCTAATTGGGCTGTCTCCTTCTATAACTTGGAAATGTTCATACGTAGTGCTAAACGCGTCAGAAGTATTATCGTTCTTAAATTCCGGCGTCATAAACACCAACGAACTTCCGTATGATGTATCCGGAAGATAGTCCTTTAGATATTTAGACGGTACGCTTCCTGCAAAGCGGAACGCATTTGTATCAAACAATTTGAAAATATTTGACGAACATTTAAAAGTATTTGTACCGTCTGACATATCTTTGATTAGATTATTATAATCACAACTTGCAATATGGATATCAGGCCTACGGGGAAGTGGCCATTTTTGATCCATTGAGATTGCATTCAGCGAAAGTGTATCTGAACCTTTAAGTTTAGTAGGATCAAGGATATAATATACATTATTATTGTTGCCGTTTTCCTGTATCATCACACGATTAAAATATATATTTTCTTTTATGTAGTTAGATTTTGATACCACTTCGATGCCATCGTTTGTTGTGGTCATACTAACTTTATCTTCATAACCATTAATATGCATTTTAACGGAAACAGCATCTTCGGGCTTCATATAATCATCAAGAGTAAAGGTATACCTGTTGTCAACAGTCAATTTCTGTTCAAGCATATCAGACATCTTTTTATTTACACCTGAATTGCTGTCATTCATAAGGTTATAAAAATCAGACTGATTTTTCAGATATTGCGAATATTCGGCAGAATCCTTTCCCTGCTTGCTTTCAATATATTCTCCCTGCTGATACAAAAACGCATTGTACATCATCTCTACCTGTACAAGTTTGTTCAGCTGTTTCTCCATATAGTTATATACAAATGTGTACTGCTGGTGGCTGAACGGAAAAACATCATATGCAAGCTGAGCGGCACAATTTGCAACAGAACCGTTTTCCTTTGACAGATTATCTGCAAGCTCATAAATTAACTTGTAGAAATTTCTGTTCATATTTGAATCATAGAAAATTACATCTCTCACGTCAGTTGCCGTATCAAGCTTGTTGCCTGAATACATATACTTAAATGAATCAATTAAATTATTCAGGTTTTCGTTCGCCTTATTTTCACGATCACTCTGAGAATACTTTTCATCAGTATATTCAACTGCGTCTGACATATAAGTTTCATATTTCTTCAACGGAATATTGGCGTTGTACTTACTTATAACATCATCGACATCGTGCTGCCACTGATTATTAAGACTTGTATTTGCGCTGTTTACAGCTTCCTGAGCTATCATACTTTCAATCACCGAAGTGTCGGCCTTTATTTCCGCATTAATTTCGACGAGCCTTTCAAGAATTTCTTCGCATAATTCTTTTGTTTTATTTGCGGCGGCCTCTGCACCGTCTGAGAAAACCCAGTTAGCGATAAATGAACAAACCTCACTGAATTCCTCATTACCCGTTGCCTCGCCGAGTTCTTCTGTTGTCTCCGCAAGCACGCGCATACCGGTTTCAATGAGTTTTTCTGCGCCGAATTCTTTAAGGACACCTGCATTGGCGGTAGTAAACGAAAATGCAAACATTGACACTGAAACTGTGAGTATCAATAATAACGAAGTTAATTTTTTTGTCATTGATTTCACCATATAAATCACCTTTTTATGATTGGTACTAACGATTTTAGCCAGGATAATATTTTGCTATTATCACTGATTTTATTGCTAATATAATTATGTGATTTGCGCAAATCCGAGCAATTGTGTATTACACCAATCGAAGTCATACGACAATTGCTCGTTTAATTCACTGAATTATATTAAATTCCTTCCATTAAGTCCATACATTTGGCATAAAGTGAAAAAATATGGCACGAATTGCAAATAGGTGTAAACATTTTCATTGTTCTGTGGTACAATAATGGTGAAAATCATACAGGAGGTACGGTATGAGGATTGCAATAGTAGATGATTGTGAAAGCGAACGAAAAGAGCTTTATAAAAAGCTTTCCGAAAGTTCATTTTCAGTTTCATACGATATTGAAATTTGCGGATACAGTAACGGGACCGATTTTTTAAATGAGGCAAAAAATGACAAATTTGACCTCGTGTTTATGGATATATATATGGATGAAGAAAACGGCGTTGACACAGCGAAAAAGCTGAGGGAGTTTGACAAAAACTGTCTGCTTGTTTTCACCACAACATCAGCCGACCATGCGCTTGACGGTTTTCGTGTTCGTGCTCTGCACTATCTCGTCAAACCTTACACCGATGAAGAACTTAAAATGTTGCTTGATGAGATTTCGCAGAAAATTTCCGTTGATGATAAATATATTGAAATTCCGTCACCAAGCGGAACTGTGCGTGTAAAGCTGTGTAAAATTCTGTACGCAGAACATTTTAAACATTGCATACATATCCATTGCACAGACGAATCCGAAAAATCTGTACGCAGTACGTTTGCCGAATTTGTAAAGCTGTTTGATGACAGAGATAATTTCTTTGTGTGTAACAGAGGAATCATCGTAAATCTTGAACACATCAAGGATATGGACGGCAACGAATTTGTTCTTGACAACGGCGAAAAAATCTCGATAAGTCGCAGTCTTGTCAAAAGTGCAAAAAACACCTTTGGCGAATATATTTTTGGCAGGGGGGATTTGCATTGACAAATGTTTTCTGTCCGATGATTGAACTCGGTGCAATAATTCCGGGGATAGTTCTGGCATATCTTCCGATTCAAAAGCATTTAAAAGTATCAAAGCTGAAAATGTTTCCTGTATTGATTTCATCGCTTGTGTGCCTTTGTGCATTATGCGGTTATATTTGTTACCGCTTTAATCTGAAATCGCTTGTGCTTGCAGTACCGATAGTGATTGCACTTTTGGTGACATACTGTTGTTCACTCAGAACATCCGTATGGAAATCGGCAAGTGTGTCGCTTGCCGTATGCGGAGTGTTTGCCTGCATTGCGAGCATTACACGGGCGGTTGATTCAATAACATTTCCGCAGAACACAACGCAATGGTTCGGAATTGAATCAGCTGTGTTGTTCAACATTCTATGCTGGCTGTTTGTAATTCTTGCGTGGTATCCTGCAACACACGGCGTGAGTGAACTGCTTGATGACGAAAACATTGCCCAGACATGGTATGTGTTCTGGATTTTGCCGATAATATTCATCTTGCTTAACTTTTTTATAATTCCGTGGAATCCGAACATTCTCCACGCAGGACGGATTATGCAGGGATATGTTGTTATCAGCGTATCACTTCTTGTGCTGTTGCTCATTTTCTACGCTCTGCTTTATTTTATGGCAAAAAGCCTTAACCGCAACAACAAGCTCGCACAGGAAAACCAGTTTTTGAATATGCAACGGGCACAGTATGACGCGTTAAAGGGCGCTATTGAGGAAACAAGACAGGCAAGGCACGATATGCGCCACCACTTTGCGGTGCTCAACGCTCTTGCGGAACAGAAAGACTGGGTCGAGCTTGAAGGATACCTTTCTTCGGTAGCTCAGAGTATTCCCGATACCGAACTGAAACTTTGTGAGAACAGTGCGGTAAACGCTGTTGTGGGCCATTATTACTCAAGGTGCAAAAGCAACGACATTCCGCTCAAGCTCAAGCTTGACATTCCTGAAAAGTTGCCTGTCACGGAAACTGATATCTGTCTTGTGATTGCTAATTTGCTTGAAAATGCACTTGAGGCAAGTTTAAAAACAGACAAAGAAAAAAGGCAGATAAGCGTATATGCCCGTCTGCACTCAGATAACATAATAATTATTTCGGTTGAAAACGCATTTAACGGTGACATTTCCGAAAAGGACGGAATTTTTTCTTCATCAAAACGGAGCGGTCACGGGATAGGAACACAGTCAGTACGCAGAATTGCCGAGAAAAACGGCGGTTATTGCAGATTTACCTATGAGAACGGAATTTTCACGGCTGATATTATGCTGAGGGGCTGACACATAAACTCATTTAAAAATCAAAGCATTATTAAAGGGAAGAAACTTTTCGGTTTCTTCCCTGTTTTTTATTCGATAATTTTATTTTCTTTTAAGGAATATTTCGTTACCGTCTTCCAATCTCTACGGATTGCTATATCAGCGGTAAGGTTTGTGTTGTCATATACAATTGACCACTGAGTATTGCTTGTAATATCGTTTGGATTTGGTGCCTGCGACGCCGCAACAAGAGCTTGCCACGCAGTTTCTTTTGTGTGATTATTATTCTCTTTTAGAATATTGATTATCCTGTCGTATCTCTCCCTACCGTGACCGTAAACGCCGTTTTTCTGATACGGCTTTACAAAATCTTTGTACATCACGAAAAAGTTGGTAACGGCGGGCGATTTTGTTACCACAAGCTTTCGGTCATCGCTGTCACAGTCGTACTCAATAACTCTGCCATCACCTGTTGAGTCGGTAACATAAAAATGATAATCTCTTCCGCTTGAGGCGAACATATCATATTTTTGAAAGAGTTCTACTGCCTCCTCGGTTGACGAGGCTCTGTCAAGGACAAGTCGGATTGCAAGCGTTGTGGCTATAACGGGCTTTCCGCTGTGCTGGCGGACGGGACTGCTGTCAAGCGTAAGAACTGCAATTGACACGCCCTTTTCATTAATTCCGTCAAGACAGATAAACGGTGAGAGCAATGTTGCAAGCCTTGTTTCATCACTCTGTTCAGGATTGTTTGCATTTACATTGTCAAGTGCCGCAAAAGCAAC
>CACXEX010000068.1 GCA_902766775.1 uncultured Ruminococcus sp.
ACAGATAACCTCGCCTGTTTTGTAGTTATATATTACACAGGCACCTTTTTTGTTATAAGCTGCAAGAACATCATAAGCCGCCGCACAAGTTGCGGAATCGACTGTCAGCTTTATATCGTGAGAGGCACGCAACGATTCGGGCATATTCAGTCCGAAAACAAGGTTGTAGCCTATCAGCTGTGAGCGGTACATACTTTGAACAGCCGTTGAAATGTTAAGGCTGTCATCACCGACAACATGAAGCAGAGATTTTCTTACGCTCTCGCTTTCGTTATAAACTCTTTCACCGTCAACCGTCTGTGCAAGAGTTGTGCCGTTGCGGTCATAAATTGTACCTGCCTGTGCAAGGCCGCCGTCACCTGCTATATGCGCATTATAAGCCTGATCAACCCAGTCATCCGCTCCGGTTACAAGCTCAAAAGCAAGATAGCCGAGTCCGCCGATAAACGCAAGCGCAACTATATATATAAGTGTACTTCTGCGAAGTATTTTTTTCAAACCTTACACCACCCTGTGTATCAGTAGGGGCGTTCATTGGACGCCCGCAAGTAAAGGCACTAATTTTATTTAATACCAAAGTACATATATGAAAAACAAGCTTTCTATTTAAAACTTATCTTTTCACCGAATAAGTTCTCTCGTCTGCGGCTTTGATAAACGCAACAAGTCCCCAACAAGACATAATACTCGAACCGCCGGCAGACACAAACGGGAATGTTACGCCTGTGAGCGGAAGAACATCGGTTGCACCGAAAACATTGAGAGAAAGCTGAACGACAAACAAGCCTGCCGCACAGCACGCTGAAATTGAGTAGAATGTGCTTCTGCTTCGGGTTGTAATTGCCCTTGCATAGATAAACATCGCACCTACTGCCACGGCAAGTGTGAACGCAACGATAACGCCCATTTCTTCGGAAACAAGTCCGAAAACGAGGTCACTTTCAGATGCGGCAACCTGCTTTAAGAAACCGTTGCCGATACCAACGCCGAAAAGTCCGCCGCTTGCCATATATGTGAGAACTCTTGCCTGCTGATAACCGAGGTTGTCCTGAGTATGTTCCCAAACATGGCGCCAGCCTGAAAAACGGTCGGCAACATACGGTTTAAACTTGAGGACAAATGTTACGCCGAAAATTGCGGCGGCAACAGCAAGAATAATCGTCTTGAAATCGCCCGAGCGCATAAACGCTGTGAGCAAAAATGTTATAAAGAAGATGAGCGCAGTACCGAAGTCACCCATAAGAGCCAAAAGTCCAACGCAAACTGCCGAGAAAATAATGTACTCGAGCAAGTTCTTCTTTGTCATCAACACATCAAGTGAACTTGCGCCGATAAAAATGAAGATAATCTTTGCAAGCTCTGACGGCTGGAATGAAAATGAGCCGATATAAATCCAGTTAGCCGCACCGTTTGTAATCTTACCGAACACAATCGTTACGCCCAAAAGACCGACCGCACAAATCATTGCAGGAAGTCTGAGTTTATTTACCTTATCGGGGTCTTCAATAAGTTTGATGATTACGCAGAAGATAATCATACCTATTGCGGCGGCAATAAGCTGAACATAAGCCGAGCGTTCCGACTGCCTGATAAGGAGCATTACGCCTATGCCTGTCAAGAACAGTGCAAGCGACTCAAGCTCAAAATTCACTCTGCGGATTACAAAATAGGAGATGAAGAAGAATCCCCATTCAACAGCCGCAAGCGCACCAAACAGCACGAGCGGAGCCATTGTATTTGTGCCGTCATTCCAGAACATTGCCTGAACGCACATAAAGAAGTGGAAAAATGTAATAAGGAGCATAAGTTTCCACGATTTCATTGCAGGCTTATCGCTGACCTTTGAGAAAAACCAGCTTGATTGCAACGGCTGTTGAAACTCTTCGCCTCTTTTTACGATAAGGCTTGTACTGCCGATTGTTATTGTATCGTCAATAAGCACCTTTGCTCTGCCTCTTGTTCTTTTGCCGTTGAGCATTGTGCCGCTCTTTGAGTCGGTATCGCTCACATACCAACCGTCTTTACGGCGAAGAAGTACGCAATGGTTTCTTGAAACTGTCGGGTCATCAACGGTTACATCGCTGCTTTTACTTCTACCGATTGAATTTTCCCAAAAAAGCACGGGGAGCATTTCGCCCGTTGCAGGATTCAAAAGTGAAATCAAAGGAGTTTCGGGACGGCGGCGGCGACGCATTGCGGCAAAGCACTGGTACACAATTATTATTGCATAAACAGGCATAAGAAAACGCAGTGCAACAACACCCATATCGAAAATTATCGAAAGATCCGGCACTTTTTTCAACTCCTTCACAAATCATCTGTCTTAAAAATAAGCATACTTAAAGTTATACAGTTTAAATAATAATCCAATTTCCTCCAAAAGTCAATAGCCGTGTGTCACGGCAGCCAATTCGTGTAGATAGTTTTTTAAGGCAAATACTTTAATGCCCGAGCGTAACTTTCTATATTAAGATAACTTTGTACCGAGTGTATCGGCGCCCAATTCGTGGAGATAGTTTGTACAATAAATAACTTACAATGCCCGAGCGTAGCATTGTAACTATTTGTACAAACCAAACTGTAGGGGCGTTCATTGGACGCCCGCAAGTAAAGGCACAAACATTATAACAAAATAAATCATATAAATGAGAAAAATCACATTATGGATATGGGCGAATCATATTCATTCTCAGTAACACACGGTACGCTCCTACAAAAGAATACACTACTACAATCACACAAAAACTACATAAATAAACAAATAAATTCATCAAAGCGGGCGTCCGATGAACGCCCCTACATAACAAAAGACCTCCCGAAATTTGGGAGGTCTTTTTATCATGGTATATCTATGGGGATTAATGAAGATTTTTCATTTTATCGGCTTTATCCTGGCATATCTGCGCCCATTTGCAGTCGCCGCACACCTGTGAAAGCCTGTCTTTTAAAATTATATTTTCCCTTGCAATTCTTGAAAGTTCTTTCCAATCGGCAGTATCGCCGATTTTCATTCCGAGCAAATCAAGACATCTTTCGTCATAACTTGATGCCTTGCCCGTAACATCGCAACTGCCGTTGTCACGGTTCGGACACGATGAACAAATTTCATCACAACCGCCCGTAAGCGTAAGGTTTGCGTTGTTATTTTCAAGAACCGACACTATTTTTGCCATTCCGCCGACAAATTCATCGCTGTAACCCTTGCCCTCAAAAAACTGCACGCAAAGGCTGTGATGCGGTCGGAACTTAAAGTTTAACGATTTTGTCAAGGCGATTCACCAGAACTGTTGCAACAACAATCTTTGCGGCGTCTGCAAGAAGGAACGGAACAACGCAGGTGAGAAGTGCGGCAACAAAGTCTGTCTGCATTGCAATCATAAACCAGATTGTACCGAAAAGGTAGCATACCGCAAGGCCTGCAACCATTGAAACTGCAAGCACCCAAAGCTTTCTGCCGAGGAAGTCAGTCATAAGACCAACGATAAGTGCTGTAAAAAGGAAGCCGATGATATATCCGCCTGTCGGGCCGCCGAGAACACCGATTCCGCCTGAAAATCCTGCAAACACGGGAACACCGATTGCACCGAGGAGAACATAAACCGCAACGCTGATGAGGCCTCTTTTCCAGCCGAGCATAGCCGCTGCCATAAAGATGCCGAGTGTCTGAAGTGTGAACGGAACTGTCATCGGAATCTGAATCTGTGCGCACACTGTGATGATTGCAACGAACATCGCCATATACACAAGGCTTAATATGTTACTTTTTGATTTGCTGTTTGTTTTTGCTTCTGTCATAAAATTACCTCTCCTTTGCAAAACCTATTGTCTTGCAGATTGTCAACCAAATTATTTTATCGGTTGACAATTATTATAGTACCGATTATTCCATTTGTCAACCCGATTTATGTGTCAGGTTGATAATGCCGCTTTTTGTCCCGTTTCGTCCTGAAAATTTTTGCAAAAACGGTATTAAAAAACAGGGACAGCAAAAGCTGTCCCTGAAATTTTTGTAAAGATTAAGTTTTCGTGCTTACAATTAAGCCTTGTTAACTGAACCGAAGAGTTCCATCTTTTCCTTAACAGTAGCCTTGATAGCCTCTGCGCCGGGAGCGAGGAGCTTTCTTGGGTCAAAGCCCTTACCTTCAAGGTCCTTACCCTCTTCGATATACTTTCTTGTAGCTGCTGCAAATGCGAGCTGGCACTCTGTGTTAACATTGATCTTTGAAACGCCGAGTGAGATAGCCTTCTTGATC
>CACXEX010000069.1 GCA_902766775.1 uncultured Ruminococcus sp.
TGCCTGTGTCATATAGTAAATTTTAAGACGCTTACCCTTGTCAGACGGTGGCTGAACTCTTGTTGTAGCCTGTGCAAGAAGTTCGTTAAGCATACCTGTTCTGATTCTGCGGTTTGCACTGTCATTACAGCTTACAATATATTCAAACAGTCTGTCGATACGCATACCTGTTTTTGCAGAAATAAACACCTTTGGTGCATATGACATAAACGCAAAGTCTGCATCGAGTTTTTTGCGGAACTCCTGCATTGTCTTATCGTTCTTTTCGATAGCGTCCCATTTGTTTACGGCAATGATACACGCTCTGCCTGCCTCATGTGCAAGACCTGCAACCTTGGTATCCTGTTCTGTAACGCCCTCTGTTGCATCAATCATAATAACGCACACATCACTGCGTTCAATAGCCATTTTTGCACGGATAATACTGTATTTTTCGATATTATCGTAAATTTTGCTCTGACGGCGAAGTCCTGCGGTATCGGTAAAATTGAACTTTCCGTACTTATTTTCAACAAGAGTGTCGATTGTGTCACGGGTTGTGCCTGCGATATCAGACACGATACAGCGTTCTTCGTTTGTGATTTTGTTTACAAGAGATGACTTGCCTGCGTTAGGCTTGCCGATTACTGCAACATTGATGATTGTGCCGTCATCTTCTGCGTTTTCATCATATTCAAAACTTGCAAAAGCCTTGTCGAGAAGGTCGCCCGTGCCGTAGCCGTGAACGGCTGAAACCTCGATAGGATCACCTAAACCGAGGTTATAGAACTCGTAAAATTCAGGTGACGGCTCGCCGAGGGTGTCGCACTTGTTTACGCAAAGCACAACAGGCTTGCCCGACTTCTGGAGCATTTGTGCAACATCCATATCCGTTGCGACCATACCCGATTTACAGTCTGTTACAAGGATAATAACATTTGCTGTGTCGATTGCAAGCTGAGCCTGACGGCGCATCTGCACAAGAATAATATCATCGGATTTCGGTTCAATACCGCCTGTGTCAACAACAAAGGCAGTTTTTCCGCACCATTCCACCTCACCGTATATTCTGTCACGGGTAACACCGGGAGTATCGTCAACAATTGACAATCTCTGACCGATGAGTTTATTGAAAAGCGTTGACTTTCCCACATTTGGTCTGCCGACAATGGCAATTACGGGTTTGTTCATCTTATCAGTCCTTTCCTGCAATTACAGCCTCTACAAGGTCGTTTCCGTTATTATTAATGGGAACAAGAGTTATATTAAGCTCCCGTTCAACATCGTCTGTTGAAACATCGTCAAGGAACAAATCGTTTTCAAAACGGAGCATTGATGACGGAATCAAAAGTCTGTCACCGAGGTCATCGTCACGGAGCTGGTCAATAAGGTCACCACCTGTGACAAGCCCCGACACATTTATTCCGCCGCCGAAAAAGTTGTTCTTAATCGCCCTTGTATTTATAGTTATATTCGGGAATTTTTCGTTTATCATCGACATAATCCGCTTCATATACGGGAACACTCCCTCACCGCAGGCAATTGTTACCTTGTGGCAAAGGCTTTCGTCAACTTCGTATTCTTCAAGTTTCCAACTGACATCATCGGTCAGATACGCAATCATTCCGATTCCGTCCTCAAGAGCGGAAAAGTCCTCATAAAATTCAGGTGACGGGATTTCTCTTTCGGCAAGGAGATAAAACTCATCACCGGGGAAGAAAATTCGTCTGCCGTACTTTTTAACGCACTCATCACCCATTTTTTCAATTATATCAATCGTCTGTCCCGCCGTTTCCTTATTATAAGGAACAAGCGGATAGAGGTTTTCACGGTAGCGTGTAAGTCCGACGGGAACAATCGCAGTCATATTTACACCGAGGTTTTCAAGGTCGGTCAATGTTCTGACAAGCTCGTCACCGTCATTGATTCCGGGACAGGAAACAATCTGACAGTTGAGCGTAATTCCTGTGTCTGCAAAGCGTTTGAGATATTTCAGTGTATCACCCGCAAAGCGGTTATTCATCATCTTGCAACGAAGTTCGGGGTTTGTGGTGTGAACCGACACATTTATCGGGCTGATGTGCATTTTGATAATTCTATCAATTTCATGTTCTGTAATATTTGTCAGCGTGATGTAGTTGCCGAACAAAAAAGAAAGTCGGCTGTCATCGTCCTTGAAATAAAGCGACTCACGCATACCCTTTGGGAGCTGGTCAATAAAACAGAAAATGCACTTGTTGCGGCACGAATGTTGTTTGTCCATAAGATAGGTTTCAAACTCAAGACCGATTTCCTCATATTCGCCCTTGGTCATTTCTATGGTACGAACATTCTTGTTCTCGTCCTCAACTTCAAGAGTCAGCTTGCGGTTTACCTGATAAAATCGATAATCAAGAACATCCACAATCTCATTTGAATTTATTGAAAGCAGGGTTTCGCCCTTTTTTATACCTGCCTTATCGGCATGACTGCCGACTGTGACATTAAAAATTTTAACAGCCACACCTTCACCTCACAAAACTTTTTACATACACCTTTTATTTTACACAAATTACCGTTTTTAATCAACAGGTTTGCAAATTGTTTTTGGATATACTGTAAAATTTGCAAAACAAAAGGGCGAACAGATAACTGCCGCCCGTAATGTTTGTAATAAAAAATTACTGTTCGTCTTTCTTTACAACAACCTGTCTGCCGTTGTACATACCACAGTTTGTGCAAGCCTTGTGAGCTGCTGTTAATTCACCGCAGTTAGGACAAGCAGTAAGTTCAGGAGCATTAATCTTCCATACTGTTGAACGTCTTGAGCTCTTTCTTGCGTGTGATGTTTTGTTCTTGGGTACTGCCATTACAAAAACCTCCTTACAAAATTTATCTTAGTCAATAAACTGTTTAAGTATCTCAAGCCTTGGGTCTGTTTGACGCTTATCACAGGAACATTCACCGTTGTTGAGGTTTTGTCCGCAAATCTGACACAGACCTTTGCAATCGTCCCTGCAAAGGTTCTTCGCAGGAAGTGAAAGAAGGATGTCAGAAATTACAACATCATCAAGCTCGAGTGTGAAATCAGGTGTTTCAATATAGTCATCGTTGCCCTCATCGGCAAGAGTCTGAACAAGCTTGTGTTCAAAGTTCATATTCATCTCTCTTGTGTAAGGCTCACCGCAACGGTCACAGTCACGGTTGTAATCAAAATGTGCATTGATTACGAGAGTAATCAAACTTGCTCTGTTAGTTGCTTTTGCAGTCACGACAACGGGAGTTTTGAATGGATAAACTCCGTCAATATCAAGACCTGACAAGTCAAGATTATATTCAACTTGTTTTTCTTCACCGTCATTCTGAAAGACGGATTTAAGCTCAAAAAGCATATCTGCACCTCTTGATAGCATAGACACATATTAAAACGCTGTTTATTATTATACAAAAGGTTTTTCCCTTTGTCAACTAAAAAATACAAGAAAATAGGCTGTTTTTTTCGGGAAATTATGACAATATTCGCTAATTTTCCTATATAGAATTTTAAGTCTGTAAAGTTACTCAAAAAGTCGCTTTACGCTTAACTTTCGATTTTTATTATACCTCTTAAACATATATAATGCAATAATAACTTGCAGTTGACATAAGGTGCAAGTTGTGATAGCATACTTTGTGGCAGTTCGTAACCATCCTGCCCGAAGGATACCAACAGGATTTTCCTTCTATCAAAACTAAGGAGAAAGGCACAGGGCTTTTTGCGCCCTTTTTGCACCCTCTTTTGTGTGGGTGCTTTTTTTGTGCCGGAAAGAGAGTATGGAGAGATACAGTATTATTAATGAAAAGAACAGTCGGGAGATTGTTCTTCTGCGTGGAAGCGGTTGCGTTTACAAAAAATGCACCTTCTGCGACTACTACGCCGACAGGTGCAGTGATGAGGACGAAAACTTTCGTCTTAACAAAGCCGTGCTTGAAAAAGTTACGGGAATTTTCGGTGATCTTGAGGTCATCAACTCAGGCTCTGTTTTTGAGCTTGATAGAAAAACACTTGATTTTATAAAACAGGTGTGCAAAGAGAAAAAGATAGGTACCATTCATTTTGAGGCACATTATCTTTATCGAAACAAAATCGGTCAGCTCAGGAAAGATTTTGCAGACTTTAATTTAAAAATGAAACTCGGCCTTGAAACCTTTGATTACGATTTCAGAGAAAATGTTCTGAAAAAAGGAATTAAAGAAAACAACCCTGCTATTATTGCAGAAAAATTTGACGAAGCTAATTTTCTTTTTGGAATTAAAGGTCAGACAGTCGAAACTATGCAAAAGGATATTGAGTTGGGATTAAAATATTTTGAACGAATCTGCATTAACATTATGTGTGACAACACGACGGATGTTAAACCTGACAAAGCTGTCATAAAAGAATTTATGCAGAAGATTTATCCTATATATAAGGATAATGAGAGAGCGGATATTTTAATTAACAACACAGATTTTGGAGTAGGTGACTGATATGATTAATGAACTTTTACTTATATTTTCAGTAGTATTTATCTATGGTGTGGCAGTTATTGCGTATGCAATTTTTGGCAAAGCAGGACTCTACTGCATTTCCGCTGCCGCAACAATTCTTGCAAACATTGAGGTTTTAATCCTCATCAACGCATTTTCAATGGAACAGACACTCGGAAATGTGCTTTTTGCGGTAACATTTCTTATTACAGACATTCTCTCTGAATGTGAGGGCAAAAAAGCTGCCAACAAAGCTGTGCTTACGGGAATACTTTCATCGGTATTTTTCCTTGTGCTTTCACAGAGCTGGATGCTCTACAATCCGAGTCCGAATGACACAATTATGCCGTCAATCAAAGCCGTGTTCTCAAACACTCCAAGAATGATTTTTGCATCCCTCATTGTATATGCGGTAAGTCAGTTGTTTGATGTATGGCTCTATCACAAATGGTGGAAGTTTACAGAAAAAAAGTTTGGCGACAAGCGAAGATTTTTGTGGCTGAGAAATAACGGTTCAACACTCATCAGCCAAATTCTCAACGCCGCCCTCTTCACCGCTTTTGCTTTTTGGGGAACTTATGATTTCAGCACACTTGTTACGATTTTCCTCTCAAGTTATGTAATCTATATTTTCACAAGTCTGCTCGATACCCCCGCAGTTTACATTGCGAGAAAAATTCATGAAAAGAAAGAGCAAAAAAAGCTCACTACACAAAACGCAGGCTAACTTAATATTTTCTTAAAAAATGTGTCACTGCAAGAATTTTTGCAGTGACTTTTTCTATTTGTAACAAATCATGCAAACAATCCATAATATTATGCGTTTTATAATATACAATATTCCGTACTTTTATAGTAATATTTTGACAATGAGTGCGAAAAATGGTAATTTTATTCTATATCACATAAATTCCTCAGATTTTTATTGACTTTTTCTGTGTGAAACAGTATAATAATGTTGAGTTAAATGCTTAATATTATTTATAAACTTAATTTTTGGAGGTAAAATTTATGCTTACTAAAAGTGAAGAAGAAATTATGTACTTATTGTGGGACCTCAACGAACCGCTTACAAGCTCTGAGATTGTTAAGAAGGCTGTAAATAAGACTTGGAAAAAGAGCTATATTAACCTTCTTATCAATTCACTTCTCAAGAAGGACATGATTAAGGTTGTCGGCGTTAAGCAGATGACAAAGAATTATGCCCGTACTTTTGTTCCTACAATGACAAAGGACGCATATGCAATCAAGCAGATTTCAGACAGACCTAATTTTGCTGACAGCGATATTCCTACTTTGTTCTCCGAGCTTATCGAAAGAACCGAAAGCTCTGAAATTTTTGACGAGCTCGAGGCTCTTCTTAAAAAGCGCCGTGAAGAACTCGGCAAATAATCTATGCAAATAAGTTTTTATTCATTCTTGTTTTCAATTTTAATAAGCAGCATTTTCATAGTGCTGCTTTACTTTTTCAGAAGAAAAGTTGCATTTTGCAATTACTATGGTCTTTACACAGTTCTTGGACTGTATGTTGTAACCTTTGTGCGAATGGCGTTTCCGTTTGAATTTAAGTTTACACATACATTCAGCGACCTCAACTTTTTTCCTGCGGTAATGGATGTCCTAACTCCCAACAAAGAAAGTTTTTTTGTTCCCGAGTTTACATGGCTTAATCTGATTGTCGCGGTATGGGTGGTCGGCAGTGTGTTTTTTATCTCGAGAATGATATACAAGTATCACAAAGCGGTAAAAAGCCTCAGAACGAATGTTATTGACTGCAAACCTGAAATGCAGGAAAGATTGAACATCATTTCAAAACGATGCAAAATAAAAAGAAAGGTAACACTCAAAGTTTCCGACTGCATTTCATCACCCGTTACATACGGATTTTTCAAACCCGTTGTTCTTTTTCCGAACCGTACCTTCAGCGATGAGGAATTTGACTATATCTCCATGCACGAATGCTGTCATATAAAAAACAAGGATATCTGGATTAAACTGCTTACAGAAATTTATTGCGGAATTTTTTGGTGGAATCCGTTTGTACATCTGTTGAAAAAAGACCTTTCGTTTTGTCTTGAACTCAGATGTGACAAACGTGTCACAAAAACACTTGACGATTTAGAACGGTGCAATTACGGACAGGTGCTTGTGACCCAGCTAAAAGAATGTTACGGACAAAAGGAAGATGAAAAAGGCGACAAGGATAATATGCTGAAAAGCGCACTTGTCGGTATGAGTTTTGTAACTAACGAAAAGAACAGAAAAAATATACACAGAATGGAAATGATTCTGTATCCAAAGAAAAAGCAGACAGGCAAAAATGCTGTTGTTACAGTTCTTATGATATTGCTTACTGTTGGAATATTCTTTGGTTCATACTGTATTTTGATTGTTCCCGGTTGGGCGGTTACAGAGGAAGAATGTGTAGCCGATCTCGTTTCATCGGGTGAATACAACAATAATGTCGAAGTATATGACGAAACAAATATGTATGTGTATGTTGAAAAAGACAAAACTACCCACCTTATTTTTGAGCCTTACGATGAAAAGAAAGGCGTTGTCTATACAAAAGATAATTCTATTATTATCCCCTATTCCGATATAGAAGACGGCTACTACGATTATTGTCTTATATTGAAGGAGAAATAACAGATGAAAAAGAAAGCCGCAAAAATTCTCACAGCATTTATTATGACAGCAATTATCGCACAGGGAACAGCTATGGTTGCCAGTGCAGCAGAAACAAACTCAACCCCCGACAGCATTGCAGTTGTTGAAACTGCAACTCCAGACAGTTCTGCTTTGGAAAGCGGTAACGATTCAACCTCTATACAGCCGAGAGCTGATGTTATAGTTAAAAGATGGCGTCGTGGAAGTCACGGACAGCTCCAGTACAGAAGATGGAACCAAACAAAGCAAAAA
>CACXEX010000070.1 GCA_902766775.1 uncultured Ruminococcus sp.
CAAATTAATAAAAGAATTTCTAACACAACGTAAAAACCGACGGTATGCAGCCGTCGGTTTTTAGGTAATTTTATGGAGTAATCAAGCACATAGAAAGGAAGTTGTTAGTAATTTAATGTCGATATATGTTTTATCGTGTCTATACTATACCATAGCTTTTGGTGATTGTCAACACTTTTTTTAAACTTTTTCAATTTTTTTGATACTTTTTAATTATTTCAACCAAAAGTGTTAAACATCTTGACTAAACGCTTAAAAAATTGTAAAATGAATACGGTAGAAAAAAACAAATGCAAATTCCTTGTGAAACCGGAGGTTTTGGAATGGCTAATGAATATACACCGGATCTCATTACCCTTATCGGTGATGACGGTAAAGAAATTGAATTTGAAATTCTTGATATAATTGAAAATGACGAGGGTAAGTTTTATGTACTTTACCCCTTCTTTGAAAATCCCGAAGATGCGGTAAATGATTCGGGGGAATATTATATTTTTGAAGTCACAGAGATTGACGGCGAGGAAGAACTTGCCGAAATTGAGGATGACGATAAGCTCGACAGAATTGCCGCTATTTTTGAAGAGCGTTATAACGAAGAAATTTATGGCGAAGATGACTGATATTCTACTTTCCTGCATACAATAGTATTGCAGGCGAATAAAGAATTGAACTCCTGCCCGATACGCGAATGATTTTAAAATAACCCTACAACATTTAAATCGGGAGCTTAGCTCCTTTGAACGGTGTGCAGACCTCCCGTTTTCTCGGAAGAAGGGAGCCTGAAGTTCAAGGGCGGGCACCCACCTGTCACTAAAGTAGGCAGGTTATTGTAAAAATCATACGGTCGGGCGGGTCTTTTTATTGTTATTAAAGCTATATAAAATATCAATAATATATAAACAGGAGTAGTTATAATATGAATATTTCCGTTTTGGGCTGTGGACGCTGGGGCAGCTGTATCGCCTGGTATCTGGACAAAATCGGTCACAATGTGTTAAGCTGCGGACTTGCCGACGCACCTGAATTTATACAGCTTAAAGAAACACACAAAAACGATTACCTCACATTTCCTGAATCAATTGAGGTTTCGTCAGATCTTGGACATGCGGTTGACAGAGCCGAGGTTATTATAATTTCGATTTCATCGCAGTATCTGCGTTCATATTTTAAGGATATCTCAAAATACAATCTCGACGGCAAAACAATTGTCCTTTGTATGAAGGGCGTTGAGGCATCAACAGGAAAACGCCTGAGCGAGGTTGTCGGAGAATTTGTTGATGAAAGCAAAACCCCTATTGCAGTATGGGTTGGTCCCGGACACCCACAGGATTATGTAAGAGGAATCCCTAACTGTATGGTTATTGACAGCAACAATCAC
The DNA here is from genome assembly GCA_902766775.1 of uncultured Ruminococcus sp. GTDB lineage: Bacteria > Bacillota > Clostridia > Oscillospirales > Acutalibacteraceae > Ruminococcoides. The sequence goes on from CACXEX010000070.1 coordinate 1,379, forward strand.
GAGGTTAAGGAAAAACTTGTAAACGAATTTACAAGTGACCTCATCAGATTTTATCTTGGAACAGACCTTATCGGCAGTGAAATCGGCGCCGCCGCAAAGAATGTTATCGGCATTGCGGCAGGTATGCTTGACGGCCTTAACTACACCTCATTAAAAGGTGCTCTTATGGCAAGAGGTACACGTGAGATTGCAAGACTTATTAAAGCACTCGGCGGCAATGAGATGAGTGCATATGGACTTTGTCATCTTGGCGACTACGAGGCTACCCTCTTCTCAAAATGGAGCCACAACAGAATGTACGGTGAAAGCTTTGCAAAGGGCGACAAGTTCACAAAACTTGCAGAGGGCGTTATGACATCAAAAGCATTGTGCAAACTTGGTCAGGAATACGGTGTTGAATTGCCGATTGTCGAGTCTGTATATAAGGTATTGTTTGACGGCACGGATATTAAAGAAGCACTCGGCACTCTGTTTATGCGCTCGGTCAAGAAAGAATTTTAATCGGGCAGGTACATAGATATGGGTAATACTAAAACTAAAAACAATTTAAAAAAGCCTAAGCAAACTGCAAAAACGGTTACTTCCGTTAAAAAGCAGAATACTGTTGAATATGTAGTTGTAAACATTCTTTGTTTGTTCGTATTTATAGCATTTGCGTACATAGCAATTATGAGTTTTGTGCAGACAAGCGTGTTTGATTCCGCAAATTATGGCAGTGAAGTAATTTTGTATCAGACGGATAACATTGCACTGAACATTCTGTTCACTTCCCTGTTTGCCGTCTTCATATTCAAAATGAAAAATCACTATGACTTCTTGTCAAAGGTCAATTTGAAATATATGCAGATAGGTCTTGCGGCATTCGTTATGATTGTGGGACTTGTCTGGATATTCTCGGTAACTTCCGTTCCCGCGGCTGACAGCTACAACATCTATGAAACAGCATCACAGGCGGCAAAAGGCAACTATTCATCATTCAACAATAACAGCGGTTTTTACAACAGCGATTTTTACAGCGGATATTCCTACTATAACTTTTATCCGTTCCAGCTCGGCTTTGTTTTTATCAGCGAAATTTTTTACAGAATTTTCGGTACAGACAGCACAATGCCGATTCAGGTGTTCAATGTAATGTGTACAGCCGCAGCTTATGTGGGTATTGCTAACATTACAAGACTTCTCTTTAAAAAGCGTTCTGTTGAATTTATTTCAATTCTTCTGCTTGCAGGTTGTTTCCAGCCTGTTCTCTTCTGTACATTTGTTTACGGCAACATTATCGGTATGTGTTTTGCGATCTGGGCTTCATACTTCCTCATCAAGTATTTCCAGACAAACAAATATCTGCTCCTTATCCCCTGTGCCGTACTTCTCGTTATTTCAACGCTTGCAAAGTACAACAACCTGATTTATCTTGTTGCATTTGTTATTATGCTGATTGTTCACACAATTAAAGCTAAAAAGTGGCAGAGCATTGCATTTGCGCTTGCAATTTGTATTGCCGTTGTCGGAGCAAGCAATCTTGTTATTATGAGTTATGAGAACCGTTCGGGAGTAAAACTTTCAAGCGGTGTTTCACAGGCTATGTACCTTGATATGGGTATTAACGATTCATATATGGCTCCCGGTTGGTACAACGGAATTGCTCTTAACGATTATAAAAACGCAGGTCTTGATGCAAAAGTTGCGAATGCTCAGGCATGGAGCAACATTAAGTCAAGAATGAATTATTTCGGTAAGAACAGCGACTATATGATTGATTTCTTCTCGAAAAAGATTATAAGCCAGTGGAATGAACCGACATACGAAAGCATATGGGTAAGCAAGGTTAAATCTCACACAAATGAGCTAAACTGGATTGGCAACGGAATGTATGACGGAAGTATCGGACAGTTCTTTGAACTGTACTTTAACTTCTATATGCAGATTCTCTTCATTGCATTTGCGGCAGGAATTTACCTTCTGTTCCTCAATAAAAGGACCAACATTGAAACCGTCCTTCTCCCCCTTGTTCTGTTGGGAGCGTTCGGATATCACCTCTTATTTGAAGGAAAATCGCAGTATGTGCTGACATACATTATTCTTATGATTCCTACTGCATCGTTTGCGTTTGAGTGTATTCTCAACGGCAAATATACAAAAATCAAAGAATTTGTCGGAAAGCTTAAAGAAATTCCCGACAGCAAAGAAAGCGAAAAAGCTTGATAAACCGATTAAAGCGGACAGGTAATTCTGTCCGCTTTTTCTTTACTCTTTTTTGACAAATGCAATACCTGTACTGCCCTCACCTATATGACTGCCAACAACAGAGCCCACACTTACAATACTGCCTTCATCAAACGGAATTCCTTTTGATATTATGAGCTTTGAAAAATACAACGCAAGATTTTTTGTGTTTGTGTGCATTATATACAGCGGATAATTTTGGTCTATGCCAAACTTTTTCAGCGACATCAGCATATGATTCATACCGTGCCGCATTCCGATTGTTTTTGCCTCAAATGCTACACTACCCGATTCTGTAATGCTGATAACGGGTTTTATTCTACCGGTTGAGCCGAGTAATACGGCGGCATTTGTATGCCTGCCGCCCCCATAAAGGTACTTTATATCGTCAATACAGGCATAAACTATAATTCTTTTTCTGAATTTTAAAAGGGAGTCAGCTATTTCTTTTGCCGTAAATCCGTTGTCACGCAAACGAAGTGCCTCTTTTACAAGAAGTTTCTGCCCTGCTGAGGCGGATTTGCTGTCTATCACATAACATTCCTCATATCCGAGCAAATCTCTTGCAAGGATTGCACTCTGATATGAACCGCTCAATGCAGAAGAAACTGTTATTACCACAACCGATTCACCGTTATCTCTCGCTTTTTTCAAGGCACATTCATAGATATACGGTGATGGTTGGGAAGTTTTCGGCAAATCTTTTGACAGCTTTGCAAGTCTGTAAAAGCGTTCCTTTGAATGTAAGAAATCGTCCTTATACTCTTTTCCGTCAATGTACACGGCTAACGGAATTGTAGTAATTCCGAGTTTTTCACTCTCTGAATGTTCAAAATCTGCGGCTGAATCGGTAATAATTCTGACCATTTAGGTATCACCTCAAAAATAATATCTTGAAATATTATTTTCAGATTTGCCTTTATTATGCAAAAATCCCGACAGACACGCTGTCGGGATTTGCTTTAGTATTAAGTTATCCGAAATTATTAATTCCTATTCCGTCAAATCCCATTTCATCCAAAAGGGATTTGTACAATTTTACGTCTTCATCGGTATATGTCATACGATTTTTAACGCCTGACTTAAAATTAATATCCCTGTCAATAAAGAGTCTTCTCCCCCACATATGACACCACGAAATCGGCAGAAGAAACGGGGCTTTTTTTAAGTAGGGATATTTATACTGCATTTCGGATTTTGGAGGGAATATCGAGGATACAAGATATGAGAATTTTGATTTGTTATTTTCAGTAATCGTTTTGTGAGAATTTATCATCGTGCCGACATCTACCCTGCCGAGTGTACCGCTGAGCAGAATATATTCTTCGATATCATCGAATTTAAGTTCAGCCTGCGGCTTTGAAAACCAATTGAATGCAATTTCACGGACACGCTTTTCATACTTTGCAATACCGATTTTTTCAAGTTTTTCATTGAGATAGTTATAATCAAGCTCAGATTGATGATTCTTCAAGAAAACATAGCTGTCAAGCACCATTCGCAGACCCATACCGCCTATTCTGAAATGATTCGAGTTATGGACAAGCATATAGATGTAAAAATCCTCATGGCTCATTTCGTAGGACCATAGATAACCATCACGCTTTGTTGAACGGTCAAGCTGGTCGACAAGCATTGAATAGGACTCCTCATTTTTGTGAACAAGCGTTGCGTGCATTTCAATGTTCATCAGAGGCTTTTTTTCAAAATGATACTGGTTGTCATCTTCATTTAGAAAGGTGTATCCAAGTTCTAAAAAAACTTTTTTGACCAAATCAGCCTGTTTTCTGTCAAAAAGGATATCTACATCCGATACGGAACGAAAGTCGGGACGAGGGTATTCCCTTTTCATAAAATAGCCTTTTAACGGAATGTTCTTGATTTTGTTTTCATCAAAAGCCTTGAGAATTTTCTCGGTTTCATACGAAATATTGCCATCAATAAAAATCTGAGCCGAAGAAATCTGCTTAAATTTTGCATAAACTTCAGGGGTGATATACTTCTTGTCAAGCGACAAAACCGCATTGGCAACAAGTGATTCAATACTGCAATACTTTGCAAGTGTTTTGATTGACTGCCATTTTATGCCCTCATAAGGAATCGGCGGTTTTGTACCGTTTACCGATGAAGAAACGAGTTCAACCAGATACTTAAATTCAATTTTTTCGTTATCAGTCAGATGTTTCTTCATTATTTTGCCCTTTTTTCGAATTTGATTTTGAAAAGAGAGTTTTCGTTCTTGATGTTGCTGATGCAATCACTCTTCGCAAGGGTTTTGAGTAAAACATAAATTCAAGATACGCTCTGTACTTCATTGAGTCAACTGTATAAGGCTTGCCTTTTCTGTAAAAAGCTGTTACAACACCGATTATGTCATTATCGGTAATTCCTTTTTCAACGGCAAACTGATTGTCACCGCACATAGTATAACTCCCGTCACTTCCAAAATTCACGACACGATGCAGTACATATGAGCCATCTTTTCGTCTGTATAAAGGCAAATCAAAAAGATGAAGTCTGCCCTTCGGTTTTGATAAAACGACTGTATCGTCACCGTCACGGAGCATTGGGAGCATACTTGTACCCTTTGGATTAAATGTAACCGTTCCGCCGGCATCAAGCTTTTCGGCAATAATCTGCATCACATCATCAAGATAAACTTCTTTATTCAAGGATATCAGCCTCTCTTAGCTTTTTGATAAATGCATCAATATCGGCACTTGCCTTTTCTTCACTCACTTCATATTCATCGAGCATTGCACTAAGCAAATCAGCCTTTTCACAGCCTTTTTGAAGCTTTTCAAAAAGGAAAGCACCCGTTTCATTGAGGTTGATAATTCCGTTAAAGTCAAGCGTCAGCTTGTTTACGGGAACTACAACATAAGAATCTGCAACCTTTCGCAGAACAAAATCTTCTTTTATCTTCATAAATTCACCTGTTTTCCGTGTGAAATCTTTATTATGTGCATAGTTACACAAATTAATTATAATATACCTTATGACAAAAAGCAAGAAAAAGGACATAATGTAAAATAGCGAAAACCTTACTCTTGACTTTTTCTTTGAAAATGGTAAAATAACAAAGATAGATTTTTGACATTAAATGTCACTCTGCCATTGTCGGACGGCGGAGTGGCATTTTTTGTTTTTAATCTGAAATTTTAAAGAATCAGAGGAGATTATTATGCCGAAAACAAAACCGCAAAAACTGTTTTTCACGGCTGTTACAGCGTGGATAATGGTTTACATTATGACAATTTACAATATGGTGCTTGCAAACGGGGCGTTTACAAATTCAACCTTTCTGCTTGCATTGCAAAATATGTGGATTGAATACATAATTATATTTTTATGTGCTTTGTTTGTTTCAAGCCCGATTGCCGCTAAGCTTGCGTTTAACATTGTAAAACAAACCGACAGACCGATATTTATTATTTTTACAATTCAAATTTTCACGGTTATCTGTCAGGTAGCATTTGCAAGCATTATCGGTGTTTTTCACAGTTACGGATTTACCACAGACTTTATTCCGAATTATTTAAGCGTGTATTGCATTAACTTTATAATGGCTTTGCCTGTTCAGTTGATTGTTGCAGGTCCGATTGCACGATTTATTTCTAAAAAAATATTTTGCAGAAATTAAAATAACCGCAGACCTTTTGAGTCTGCGGTTAAATTTATCTATAATATTACAGCTTATGGGATTAGTACATTCCGCCCATATCAGGTGCTGCGGGAGCTGCAGGAGCTGCAGGCTCTTTGATATCTGTAACAAGTGATTCTGTTGTAAGAACCATTGCAGCAACAGAGCTTGCGTTCTGGAGAGCTGAACGAGTAACCTTTGTTGGGTCAACAATACCTGCTGAAACCATATCTGTATATTCTTCTGTAAGAGCGTTGAAGCCATAGCCAACCTTGTTAGCCTTCTTGATATTCTCGCAAATTACGCTGCCTTCAAGACCTGCGTTAGCAACAATCTGACGGAGTGGCTCTTCAAGTGCCTTAAGAACAATCTTAGCACCTGTCTTAGCGTCACCCTCAAGTGTATCAACATAAGCAGCAACAGCAGGAATAGCGTTCATACAAGCGATACCGCCACCTGCAACGATACCTTCTTCAACAGCTGCCTTTGTAGCTGCAAGAGCATCCTCAATACGCAGCTTCTTTTCTTTCATTTCAACTTCTGTTGCAGCACCAACCTTGATAACTGCTACGCCGCCTGCGAGCTTTGCAAG
>CACXEX010000071.1 GCA_902766775.1 uncultured Ruminococcus sp.
CTTAAACAGGCGGTTAAAATCCGTACGGGAGAAACAGGCTACGATGCAATTCAGACTCCCAACTTTGATGACTGATATTTTCCTATTTTCCTATATCAAAAAAGTGCGTACCGAAATTTGGTACGCACTTTTTGCTTGTAAAATTGTTTATCTTCTTATTGTAATATCTTCCGGGCTGACAGTATTGTCACGAAGTATGTTGTAATAATCGGGATTTGAATGCTTTATGCTTATCGGTTTTAGCTCGGGAGTTGCAAAACAGTGTGTTGTTCTGCCTGTTGCAGAAAGTTCTCCGTTTTTATTGTTGAAGAGTTTATAGTCAAAAATCATTCTTGAACCCGTAAAAAATACAAGGCTTACTTCAACGGAATACTCATCGCCGAATTTAAGCGGCTTTTTGTAACGGGCGTATGCGTCAACATTTGGAATATATAATCCTTTTGATTGCATTTCGGCAACATCACAACCGATGTCGTGCATATACTGAATTCTTGCATCTTCAAAATATCTGATAAAATTTGAGTGATGAACAATGTTCATACAGTCTGTTTCATAGTATGAAACCTTTGCTTTGTATAATTTCTCGGTCATATTTTCTCCTTTACATATATTCGGAAAATCCGTAATTATTTTTTAAGCAACAAACCGTTTTTAAGGTCCTCTGCTGCCTGTTTTTTTATTACAAAATGCTGTTTCTTGCCTGTAGCGGTTTGCGGAAGATCGTTGACAAAACGGTAGTATCTCGGAGCCTGATATTTTGAAATATTCGGTGAGCTGTCGCAGAACTCAATAAGCTCGGCAACCGTAAGACTTTCGTCAGCTTTTATTACATATGCCGCAACGCACTCGCCTCTTGTTGAATCGGGAACACCTGTTACGATACATTCCTGAACCTTCGGGTGTGAGTTGAGAATTTCCTCAATTCTTGCAGGATAAATATTTTCGCCCTTGCTGATAATCATATCATCTTTTCTGCCTGCAACTGTAACAAACTGCTCGCTGTTCCAAGTGCCGATGTCGCCTGTGTACATCCAACCCTTGTAGAACTTGTCTTTTGTAGCCTTTTCGTTATTTACATAGCAGTAGGTAGTTTTGTTCGGACATTTGATGATGATTTCTCCCTCTGTTTTGTTATCGCAGGGGACTGTGTCATCGGGCTCTGCTTTTCTGTCGTCATAAACATTTACAAGTCTTACCTCGTCATCTGTACATGATCTGCCTGCCGAACCTGCCATTTCAGGAAGGTCATACGGACGAAGAAATGTATTCCAGAAAGATTCCGTTGTGCCGTAGCCGTTAAAAATGTTGGGGGAGAGAAGTTCCTGATAGCGAATGCAAGCGGCTTTTTCAAGCGGACTGCCCATGGTAATAATGCCCTTGAGCGAAGAAAGGTCTTTCGGATGCTTTTCCTGTCGGGCTGCAAGCATTTCAAGAGTTGACGGAACACCTGTGATGAATGTAATTCCGTATCTTTCGATAAACTCCATACAACTCCTCGGGTTGAAGGTTCTCATAATCACAAGACACGCACCTGCATAAAGGGTAGGTGTGGGACCGCCCGAATGAATACCGCCACGGTGAAACCACGGCGTCATATTCATCGTAATGTCAACGGGTGAGAGCGGAAAGTGCATAATTACATCGTGAGCCGAAAGAACTTCGTTGATTGCGTTAAGCGGAACGCCCTTTGGAGTGCCTGTTGTACCCGAGGTCTGAAGTCTTAAAACCTCGTCATAAATATGCGGCGCATAGTCAACAGGCGGATTTTCGTCACTGCTGTCCTTGATGTAATCGTCAAAGAAAATGTGTCCTTCGGGAAGAGTTACTTCCTTTTTGGAATTATTAACGCAGAGAATCAATTTTGGCTTATGCTCGCAGATTTCAAGAGCCTGTACGGCTGTTTGCATAATGTCTGCGTCATAAACATAAACAACAGGCTTGTTGTGTCCCATAATTTCTGCGGTTTCGCCCGGTGATAGGTTAAAGTTAGCGGGATTTGAGATTGCACCGAGTTTCTGCGGTGCAATGTAACCAAACAAAAACTGCGGTGAGTTGTAAAGCTGCATAAACACGATGTCGTTTTTCTTGACGCCGTCTTTTTTCATAGCGTTTGCAAATCTGTTTGCATCGGCATTAAGCTCTTTGTAGCTCCATATTCTGCCGCTTTGAGAGTCAATTGCCGCGGGTTTATCCGAAAAGCGTCTTACATTTCTCATAAAGCCGTTAAGCCATGTAAATTCACTTTCAAATGTTTCTCTGAACATCTGTGAATCATATGTTAAATTCATAATATCCTCCTGTCCTATTATGTATGTGTGTACATTATTTTATACACACATATGTGTGTTGATTGTATGTTGTTTTGTCGGCAGATTATTTGCCGTATTTGCCTACGATAATACTTGAGTTCTGACCGCCGAATCCGAATGCGTTTGACATGGCAAAGTTGATTTCGGCTTTCTTTGCGGTATTTGCAACAAAGTCAATGCCGGCACATTCGGGATCAACCTCGTTGAGATTGATTGTAGGCGGAACTGTGCCTGTTTCAATAGCCTTGACACAGGTAATTGTTTCTGTAATACCGCCTGCGCCCATCATATGACCTGTTGCACCCTTTGTTGAGCTTACATAGGGGAGAGTGTTGCCGAAAACCTTCTTGATTGAAGATGTTTCAACTGTGTCACCCTTGTTTGTTGCAGTACCGTGAGCATTGATGTAGCCGATGTCGGAAGGATTGATTCCTGCCTCTGCAATTGCCTGTTTCATACAAGCGATTGCACCTCGTCCTTCGGGATGCGGAGCAGTTACATGATAAGCGTCATCCGTGTTGCCGCAACCTCTGATTTCTGCATAAATCTTTGCACCTCTTGCAAGAGCGTGTTCCTCTGTTTCAAGAACGAGCGCACCGCCGCCTTCACCTATTACAAAACCGTCACGGGTAACATCAAACGGACGGCTTGCAGTGCTTGGCGAATCGTTTCTTCTTGAAAGAGCTTTTGCGTTGGCAAGCGAATAAATTACAAGAGGACAGAGAACGGACTCTGCTCCTACTGCGAGCATAATATCAGCCTTGCCGCTCTGCATACACATACAAGCTGTGTTGATTGCGTCACCGCCTGACGAACAAGCTGTGCTTACCGTAAAGCTCGGTCCCTGAATATTGTAGTCGATTGCGATATTTGCGGCGGCAATGTTTCCGAGAATTTTTGGAATAAAACGAGGACCTACCTTTTTGTGTGATGCGCCTGTGAGTGCCTCCTGAGTATATGCGATTGTTGCAATACCTGCCATTGCAGTACCCATAACAATACCCGTTCTTTCGGGTTCAATCTCGATTCCGCTCTGTTTCATGGCTTCCTCAGCCGCAATATAAGCGTATTGCATAAACGGATCTGTTTTTCTGATTAAATCCTTTGGAAGATAGTCGGACGGATTAAAGTCCTTTACTTCGCCGGCAATCTGAACAGCGAGTTCAGACGGATCAAAGGTCTTAATTGTGTCAATGCCCGATGCACCTGCCGTGATATTATTCCAGTAGTTTTCAACACCGATGCCGACAGGTGTTACCGCACCCATACCGGTTACAACTATTTTCTTCATTCGTTAAGCTCCTTGTTTTAAAATAAGTTATTTACATTTTGCATGTTATTATGCTATACTTGAATTGTACCAAATTTGGAAAAATTATTCAATACCGTTGATTATGCAAAAATGACGATTTGGCAGTCTTAAATTTACAGTTTTGCATAATTAAATTTACAGTTTTGCATAATATTGAAAAAAACCGACAAAATACTGCTGGAAATTGTCAAAACGGAGGTTATTATGGATATAAATCAGCTCAATTGCTTTATAACTGTGGCTCAGACGCTCAACTTTTCAGAGGCGGCAAGGCGGAACTATGTTTCTCAGTCAACCGTCAGCAGATATGTAAGCGACCTTGAAAAGGAGTTTGGGGTTCAGCTTTTTACACGCTCTCACCGTGATGTTATCATAACAAGCGAGGGCAAGGCACTTTTGCCCTATGCGATTGAAATTGTTGAAACTTTAAAGAAAGCAAAAACCGTTATCAAGCAGATGCATGACGGAGGTCAGGGTAAAATTACGCTCGGCTGTGATGTTACCTCGCTTTCGTTCCCGGCAAAATGTATTGCCGACTTTGCGGAAAAATATCCGGGAATTACAATTGATGTGCGACAGCTTGACGAGGCTGACCGCACGCTTGCAATCACAGGCGGTGAATACGACTTCTGCTTTATGCCGAGAGATATGGTTCCCGAAAGCTCAGGTATTGAATCAATCATTACACATAATGAAACTTTGTCCGTTGTAACAGCGAAAAATTCAAAATTCAGCGGAAGAAAAAGCATTAAGCTTTCCGAATTGGCTGACGAAAGTATTCTGGTACTTTCGGAATCGGTTGCACCGATTGTATATATGGAAATTATAGATATGTTTCGCACATTTCACATTACTCCTAAAATCAGTAATTCATTTGACGATCTCGTTTCTATATATGTATCGTCCTCTTCGGGAATCGGCGTGTCTGTCATACCAACCTCTGTTGCCGCATACACTTCTGACGAATACACCGATTCATACCTTATTGATGATGCGGACACAAGCATAGCCTATGTTATGGCATGGGGAAAGAATATTTCAAATCCTGCTGCAAAGCTTTTTATGGAGGCTGTTAAGAAATATGCCAAGGGCGATGACAACATTTACGGGCTGTAACTGAGCATATTTCTGAATATAAATTCCAATAAAGAACTATAGTGAAATTTTCACAAAATAAACACACATTATTTTCAAAAAAGGTATTTACTTTATAAATCTTTGGTGTTATAATTACGGTAGTCAAGGAGAAGTTGACAAAATATCCTTTCAGGAGGTAATTATTAATGTACAGATTTACTTTACCGAGAGATCTCTATCATGGTGAGGATGCTCTCTCAAGTCTTAAAAATTTATCCGGCAAAAAGGCTGTTGTAGTTGTCGGCGGCGGTTCAATGAAGCGTTTCGGTTTTCTTGACAAGGCTGTTGACTATCTTAAAGAAGCAGGTATGGAGGTTAAGCTTATCGAGGGCGTAGAGCCTGACCCATCTGTTGAAACAGTTATGAAGGGCGCCGCTGTTATGCGTGAATTTGAACCCGACTGGATTGTTGCAATGGGTGGCGGTTCTCCGATTGATGCCGCAAAGGCTATGTGGGTATTCTATGAGTATCCCGACACAACTTTTGAGGAAATTATCACTCCGTTCAGTTTCCCGACACTTCGTACAAAGGCTAAATTCTGTGCTATCCCGTCAACATCGGGTACTGCAACAGAGGTTACTGCTTTCTCAGTTATTACAGATTATTCAAAGGGTATCAAATATCCGCTTGCAGATTTTAATATCACACCTGATGTTGCTATTGTTGACCCTGCACTTGCTGAAACAATGCCGGCTAAACTTACTGCTCACACAGGTATGGATGCTATGACTCACGCAATTGAGGCTTATGTTTCAACTCTCAACTGCGAATATACAGATCCGCTTGCACTTCATGCAATCGAATTGATTCACGAAAACCTTAAGAAATCTTACGATGGCGATATGGCTTGTCGTGACAAGATGCATGATGCACAGTGCCTTGCAGGTATGGCATTCTCAAATGCTCTGCTCGGTATCGTTCACTCAATGGCTCACAAGACAGGTGCGGCTTTCACAGGCGGTCACATTATTCACGGCTGTGCAAACGCTATGTATCTTCCTAAGGTTATCAAGTATAACTCAAAAGATCCTGTTGCAGCTGAGCGTTATGCTAAGATTGCTAAGTTCATCAACCTCAAGGGCGAAACAACAGAAGAACTTGTTGACGCACTCATCGCTGAACTCCGTTCAATGAACGATCAGCTCAACATTCCGCAGGGCATTAAGAACTACGGTCCGGGCGGTGTTAAGGCTGACGAGAGCATTATCGACGAAAAAGAATTCCTCGAAAAGCTCCCTGAAGTTGCTAAAAATGCAATTGCCGATGCCTGCACAGGTTCTAACCCACGCCAGCCTAGTCAGGAAGAAATGGAAAAACTCATCAAGGCTTGCTACTACGATACAGAAATAGACTTCTGATTCGTTTGAAAACTCATTTGTACTTACTACAGCTCCCTGTTTTCAGGGAGCTGTTTTTTAATAAAAAAATCCGCATAAAAATGCACTTAAAAGGCATAAAAATCATATGGACAATATTGTTCTGCTGTGCTAAAATTGACTTGAAATTGATGAATTTGGTGATAGAAAATGAAAATTGCAGTAATAAACGGTCAGAACCATAAAGGCTCAACATATCACATAGGCAAGCAGGTTGCCGAGAAAATCGGCGGTGAAATTACGGAATTCTTTTTGCCAAAAGATTTTGGCAATTTTTGCGTGGGTTGTACGCAATGCATTTTGAAATCCGAAACGCTTTGTCCGCACTATGAACAACTGAAAAAGATTACCGAGGCTATGGACGAGGCTGATGTTCTCATTTTTACAACACCCGTGTATGTCTATCATTGCACAGGCTCAATGAAAGCATTTCTAGATCATTACGGTTATCGTTGGATGATTCACCGTCCCGAGCAAAAAATGTTTACCAAACAGGCTGTTGTAATCTCAACTGCCGCAGGTTCGGGTACAAAATCTGCCAACAAGGATATTGCCGACAGTATGTTCTTTTGGGGTGTTCCTAAAACATATCGTTACGGTGTAAATGTCCGAGCAATGAATTATTCAAGAATCACCGATGAACTCAAAAAGAAAATTGACAAAAAGACTACCTCAATTGCCAATAAGGTAAAGAAAAATCATGGCAAAGTTAAGGCAGGTTTCAAAACTAAGGGATTTTTCTATATCGTGAAAATGATTCAGAAAAACGGTTGGAACGATGCCGACAAAAATTACTGGGCAGAACGAGGTTGGAACGGTAAAAACAGACCGTGGAAAAATACATAAGGAGATGTTTTAAATGGCAAAAAATACTGAAATCAGCTTGAGAAACAAGGTAATTTATTCGGTTTATGTCCGTGACCACACAAATGACGGCACATTTAATGCCGTTGCAGACGACCTTGACAGAATAAAATCACTCGGCACGGACATTATTTGGTTTATGCCGATTCATCCGATTGGCGTTAAGAATAAAAAAGGCTCTCTCGGCTGTCCTTATGCAAACAAGGACTATCGCACAACAAATCCCGAATACGGCACAATGGACGATTTCAAGAGCCTTGTTGAAAAAATTCACGCAAAGGGTATGAAGTGTATGATTGATGTTGTTTATAACCACACTTCGCCCGATTCAAACCTTTCGGTTGAACACCCCGAGTTTTTCTACAGAAAGCCTGACGGCAATTTCGGCAACAAAGTCGGCGATTGGAGCGATATAATCGACCTTGATTATTCCAACAAAGAATTATGGCAGTATCAGATTGATTCACTTGTTATGTGGGCAAAAATTGTTGACGGTTTTCGTTGTGATGTTGCGTCATTTGTTCCCGTTGAATTTTGGAAACAGGCGAGAGAGGCTGTTGCAAAGGTGAATCCCGATTGCATTTGGCTTGCCGAAAGCGTACACAGCTCATTCAATGTGTTCTCTCGCAAGAGCGGAATTTATGTTGCAAGCGATTATGAACTTTTTGACGCTTTTGATATGGAATATGACTACGATATCCGTGAAGTTTTCGACAAATATTTAAAGGGCGAAACATCACTTTCACATTATCTTGATATGTTTAACTATCAAGAGGCAATTTATCCGCAGAATTACGACAAAATGCGTTGCCTTGAAAATCACGATCAGCCTCGAATCTGCCACTATGTAAAGAACAAGAGCGACCTTGAAAATTACACGGCTTTTCTGTATTTCTTAAAGGGTTCAACTCTCATCTATGCAGGTCAGGAGTTCGGTTGTGACGAAACCCCGAGCCTTTTTGACAAGGATGTTTTCCCACGCAACACAGGTATTGATTTAAGCGAAGTTCTTGCAAAGCTCGACACAATCAAGAAAACCGTTCTTGACGATGACGATTATTTCAAGGCAGATGCAGACGATGAAAACGATATTGCAATCCTTGAGCGTGACAACAACAAGAGCAAAAAAGTCGGCATTTTCAGCCTTAAATCAAAGTCGGCAGATGTAAAAGTTGATCTCCCCGACGGCGACTATAAGAACGAAATCAGCGGCGAAACAGTTACAGTTTCAAACGGAAAAGTTCATTGCAACGGCAAAGCAATAATTATCCGCAAGTAAAATAAAATTCTATATAAGAATAATAAAACCTCCCTGCAAAGCATTTTCGCTTGTGGGGAGGTTTTTGATTTGAGAGTTAAAAATCCGAAAATAAAAAATTAAGGTCGGGCAAACAGTTTGAAAATCTCACAACATTGTTACCCGACCGATTTTAAATTTATTTGTTTAACGCATATTATTTAAAAAATGCCATTGTGCAATAAATCTTTTTGCCGATTACACCACAAATAATAGTCCGAAAAATATAACCGCACCGATAACATTGGTTTTGGCAGGAATTTTTGTGGGCAGTGTAATCAATCCGAATATCAAATAATTGTACAGCCATGCCCACCTTGGCAGAGATGTTTGACCTGTTGCAACCGAGATGATAAATACAATCGAAAAAACAATGATTGCAAGGTAGCCAGCGTACATTGTGAAAGCTGTGCTTTTGAAGAAATCGTAAACGGAGTTGAGTGCTTTTTCGGTTTTGCCGAGCCTGATGAAAAACCATTCGCATAAACAGCATATGGTGTGGTGAAGCGGAATTGATGTGAATATCACCATAACCGAAATCAGCATAATCCAGTACAATACGCTTGCACTCGGATTTACAAGATTGCAAACAGCGAGATAGCCGAACAACTCAAGCGGCATTGCGATAAATCCGAGTATAATCGCAATGTTGATCTGTTTAAGCGACATTTCGCAAAATGAGTTTTTCATTTTGTCATAATCTTTAAAATCTTTCAAACTGACTTTTCCGCCCAGTGAATAGGTTAAAAGACAGTCCGAAATTCCGCACAAAATGTGTCCGATTAAAGCTGATAAAAGTAATAATTTCAAAACTTTTTGTTCTTCCTGTTTCTCGGGTACTCACAAATTCTGGACACATATTCAAGATTGACAAGCTGAACTCCATCCTTGTTTTCAATCAACATTCCCGTGCTGCCCACTTCTTTGATAATGCCTGTTAATCGTATAAGGCTGTCATCAATGGTGTATATAATGCAATTTTTGCCGATAAATCTTTGTGCAAGCTCTTTCATTTGTGTGCTCTCCTTTTTAATTTTGTCTGCGTTCCAAAAACGCTTACCGACAATTTTGTGAAGAATTTTTCTTTTCCTCTTGGCTAGCATAATTGCAAGTAAAATTAAAGTAATAAATATAATTACATTTGTACTCAAAATAAATCTCCGTATCACTTGTCACACATTTTAATTAAAATTAAAAACTGTGACTTTTATCGTCTTGTTTAAAGAACAAAGTGTAAAAATAACGGGTATGCGGGGGTGAAGTCATATGCCGATATATTTTATATGTTTTTGCATAAATGCGGTTTAAATATCCATCTCAAGATATCGTCTGTATGTTTTGAAACCTACGGTATCGTAAAATTCCATTGCATCTTCATTGAATTCCCACACATCAAGTTCAACTCTGTCAAATCCCTTGGTTTTAGCTTCTTGTTTGCAAAAATCTATAATCTTGCTTGCCACGCCCATACGGCGAAAGGCAGAATCTACGCCAAGCTCAACAATGTGGTAATATTTTCTTTTTTTACTGTAAGGTGACATTTCCTTGTTAATGTATTCAACAGTAACAAACCCGCGTATAATTCCGTCTATTACGGCGACAATTACATCGGATTTTTCGTTTTCAAATACCTTAAAAATAAAATATTTCATTTCATTGCCAAGACCCGGAAGAAAAATCTTCGGCTCTCCTTTTGCGTGAATGGCATTGACCTGTGAACGCAGTTCATTCACACGACTCAGTTCCCATTCTTTTGCATATCTTACAATACAATCGCTCATATTAACCATACCTCTTTTACTCTCATACATTTAAACAATTTTCTGATTTAAAAGCTGTAAAATGCTTGTTAAAATATTTCTGTTGCGTTTTGTCATATTAAATTAAAATTATGCCCTTTGCTAATTATAATTGAACAAAAATATTATGTCCATAAACTAATATTAACGCAAAATGTTAGCTTTTGTTGCGTTTTGTGTCTTATTTCTGAATAATACCGCAATCGGTGTAATTATCAAATAAAGAAAAGAATTGTAAGGATTACGAAGAACATTATGTCTGCGTCAAGAAATACATAAATGATATTAAAGCCAAAATGCAAAAGAACAGAGTAAATCAGGTTGTTGTGCCTTTCAAGAAAAATGTTCATCAGAACGGTAATTGATGTGATAACAACAATGTTTGAAATGATGTAGGGGATAGCTCTTAAATCTGTAAATTCAGAATCCACAACCCATAAAAGTGTGTGCCAAAAACACCACACAAGGCCCTGACAAATTGACGATTTTA
>CACXEX010000072.1 GCA_902766775.1 uncultured Ruminococcus sp.
CAGAGTTACCGAAACTGCTCTGCGTGACGCTCATCAGTCACTCATTGCAACAAGAATGACAACAGAGGAAATGCTCCCTGTTCTTGACAAACTCGATAAAATCGGTTATTACTCACTCGAATGCTGGGGCGGTGCAACATATGATGCATGTCTCAGATTCTTAAACGAAGATCCGTGGGACAGACTCCGCACAATCAGAAAGCATTGTCCTAACACAAAGCTCCAGATGCTTTTCAGAGGACAGAATATGCTCGGCTATCGTCATTATGCCGATGACTGCGTTGAGTATCTTGTTCAGCGTTCAATCGCAAACGGTATTGACATTATCCGTATTTTTGATGCTCTCAACGACATCAAGAATCTTAAAACAGCTATTAAGGCTGCCAACAAAGAAGGCGGCCACGCACAGGTAGCTATCAGCTACACAACAGGTCCTGTATTCACAGATGAGTACTATGTTGAGTATGCTAAGAGAATTGCAGACGCAGGTGCAGATTCAATCTGTATCAAGGATATGGCTGCTCTTCTTACTCCAACAAGAACAGAGAGCCTTGTAAAGGCAATTAAGGCCGCTGTTCCTGAGCTTCCGCTCCAGCTCCACACTCACTACACATCAGGTCTTGCATCAATGTGTCTTTTAAAGGGTGTTGAGGCAGGTGCAGACGGTATCGACACAGCTATCAGCCCACTTGCTCTCGGTACATCACACGCTCCGACAGAGTCAATGGTCGCCGCTCTTGCAGGCACAGAGTATGACACAGGTCTTGAACTTAAGCAGTTCTCTGATATCCGTGCTTACTTTATGACACTTCGTGAAAAGTACATTAAGTCAGGTCTTCTTGATCCTAAGATGCTCGCAACAGACGCTAACGCTCTTATCTATCAGGTTCCGGGCGGTATGCTTTCTAACCTTCTTTCACAGCTTAAGCAGGCAGGCAAAGAGGACAAGCTTGACGAAGTTCTTGCAGAAGTACCACGTGTTCGTAAGGACGCAGGTTATCCTCCGCTTGTTACTCCGACATCTCAGATTGTCGGCACACAGGCTGTATTCAATGTAATCACAGGTAAGCGTTACTCAATGTGCACAAACGAGTTCAAGGGTCTTGTTGCAGGTGAGTACGGTACAACTCCAATGCCGATTGATCCCGAGTTCCAGAAGAAGATCATCGGTGACAGAAAGATTGTTACAGGTCGTCCTGCTGACCAGCTTGAGCCTGAACTTGACAAGCTCCGCAGTGAGATTTCACAGTGGATTGAACAGCCGGAAGATGTACTTTCATATGCACAGTTCCCGAAGGTTGCTCTTGACTTCTTTGAAAAGAGAAGAAATGCCAAGGTTGGCATCAACGGTGACAAGCTCGACAAGAAAACTATGGTTCACCCTGTTTGATTTGATATTTAAGTAGATTATTGCCACTCTCTTAATGAGAGTGGCATTTTTATTTAACTAATATCTTTATATTACTTGAAATGTACCATTATTTATGATACTATAAATATAATTAAGTATATAGAGGAGTGTAAATATGAACGATTTTAAAACTTTTGACGGTGCTTTTGAATTATTTAGGGGCGTTGGTTTTGTCGGTAATGAAAACTGTATTTTTGTTACATATAAGGATACCGGTCGTGATGGTATGAAATACGGCTTGATGGGCGCTTTAGGCGGAGCGGCCGGAGGTGCAATTGCCGGTGCGGCGTCATTTATGAACGGTATGGCAGACGGTCTCAACAAAAATTTTGACGGTCTTCTGATTAATCAAACCGAAAACGGCTTGGGAATCATTCCACTTACTACTGACGGAATTGCATTAACCATATCGCCGGCAAAACTTCACCCTAATGTCAGTGATTTTGTTTTTATACCAAACGAGGGTATTGAAGAAATAAAAGTCAAGGGACTGCCATTAAATAAGAATATCAAAAGATTAAAAATAAAGATAAGAGATTTTAAAACGCTTCATCTTACTTTTAACCGCAAAGAAAAAACTGTTTCTTATCAGGAACAAAATACAGCTTTGTTTATAGAGAAAAATAAATAATTATTCAGCAAGTATCTATCGCAAACTTTTGCTTAATGGCAAAAAGTTGATTTATATATTTTGGTATGACAACTGAACTTAACAAAAGTACCGTTTTTTGTAAACTAAAGTTGCTTGTAAATTGCTCTTTTTTCTGATAAAATCTTGGTGTAGTCGGTACTCGGCTTAGTTTTAGAGAAAAGAGGATGAATTTTCGTGAAAAAATTATTATCAATCGTAATCGCAGTCATAATGTGCTGTGCAGTAACCGTTACCGCTTTTGCCGCAACTCCCGATGAAGCACCTGCAAAAGATATGCAGGCGATTATCAAACAGGCAATGCTTGACAACTACTATCCAGATGTTAAGCCTACCGAACTTGAAATCCGCATTGTTGGCGGAAATGGAAACGGAAGCGTGTATTTTGAGCATACCGATGATTTTAATTATACATCGGCGACTTATGAAACACAGCTTGGCAATTATACCTACTCATATACTGCAGCTGATGAGTTGCTCGTTTACAACAACGGCAAAATTTACACAATGAAGAATGCTTATGAAAGCGGAATCATCAGTGATGAAGATGTTGCAGACATTGCTGAATGGAACGACAGTTTTTATCAGGAAGCACCTGCTTATGATATAAAGGCTGCAATTGAAAAAGCAATGCTCGAAAGTTATTATTTTGAGGTTAAGCCGAGCCATATTGAGATTTATATAGTCGGTTCAACAAGCGATGACTGTGTATATTTCAAGTATGACGACGGACTTCCAAGACCTGCTACATTTATTAACACGGATCTCGGTGAATATGTCTATAAAAGCGATACTGCTGAAGAAACTTTGCTCTACAAAGACGGTAAAGTGTATGACATCCCAGGAGCCTACTTCTCCGGTGTAATTAACGATGATATTCTTGCAGAACTCGTTGATTTCAATATCGGTGTAATGCGTAGATATTATTCAGGAGAATTTCCTGCTCCTCCTGTAACAAAATCTGTTTCAACAAAGGACACAGCAACTAAAGACACACCGAGCAATTCACAGAATAACAACGGTGCAGTCAAAACAGGACAGGACAGCGTTGCTGTAATTCTTATTATTGCAATGCTTGCAGGCTGCGGTGTGATTTTGGCAAAGCGTAGAAGTTATTTTGAATAATTTTATAATTAAATAATCAGATTAAAACCGTTTTCAGAAATGAGAGCGGTTTTTATTTTTATAATTATTTTATGTGAATTTTAAGCAACTTAATTGCATTATTTATATTTTGGTGGTACAATAAAATAAATGAAATATCTGTTGCGTATGTCATTATTACAGATATAATAAACAAAAGATGTGGGAATGATAATGAGAAAACTTTTAACAGCATTAATAGCATTTGTAATGTGCTTTTCAGTGGTGACAACTGCTTTTGCGGCAACACCGGATGAAACGCTTGAATCGGATGTTGCCTCAGAAATCAGACAGGTAATGATAAATACATATTACGGTGGTAAAGAGCCTGAGTATCTCAGCATTGAAATTGTTGGTTCAACAAGTGACAGCGGAGTATATTTTAAACACAGCGTAGGCGGTGGTATTGATGTAATGGTTGAAGAAACAATCGGCGATTATACTTATAACTATACCCACGGCGATGATGTTATGCTCTATAAGAATGACAAGGTCTACTCAATTAAAGAGGCTTATGAAAGCGGAATTATTAATAATGGCATTCTTGAAGAATTGGCAAAGATGAATTTTGGTTTGGTGTCAAATCGACCCGATACAACCAATCCGACAGAGCCTACAACTTCGGTCGCAACAGTTGATGAGCCTTCAACAACAGTGCCTTCAGCAACTTTTGCAACATCTGCAACATCTGCGACAAAGCCTGTTTCAACAAAGGACACAGCAACTAAAGACACACTGAATAATTCGCAGAATAATAACGGTGCAGTCAAAACAGGACAGGACAGCGTTGCTGTAATTCTTATTATTGCAATGCTTGCAGGCTGTGGTGTTATCCTTGCAAAGCGTAGAAATTGCTTTAAATAACTTAAAATATCTATACTACTTATAAAATTAACCGTTCTCGTTTTTGGGAGCGGTTTTTTTATTTTGAATTTAAAAAAATTGTGATAGTTTATCAATGTGTATTGCTTTTTATATCATTTAATGTTACAATTAACTTGCATAAAAATTTAGAAAAAATTCTTAATAATGCATAGAATATTGACAAAG